>JAKQFZ010000439.1 GCA_029558215.1 Candidatus Omnitrophota bacterium | reverse complement strand
ATGCGGAGTTTCGTTCGGCCTGGGACGCCATCCGGTGGTACTTCACACAGCCGATCACGTTCTGGGCAATTGTCCTTGGAACATTGGTCACCCAAGTCGGTTTCTTCTGTGTGGATCAGGTGACGCTTCAGCGCTTCTTCTCGTCAAAAGGAGCTCGTGAAGCATCTCGTTCTTTTGTGCTGAATGCCATTGGACTGAGCACGGTTGGTTTGATGCTCTCCTTTCTCGGTCTGGGTCTATTCGCGTTCTATCGAGGGACGTTGCCCGACGCAGTTGCTCAGAAGGGATGGGACGGCGTCTTTCCGTACTTCACAGCACACGAAATCTGGCCTGGTGTGGCTGGACTGATCATCGCTGCGCTCTTCGCTGCGACCATGTCCAGCGTGGATTCCGGCATCAACTCCGTCAGCACGGCTGTGTTGGTGGACTTCCATCAGCGCTTGATTCTCGGACAGCGTTATCCGGCGGACACGGAAGGCAACGTCGAGCAAGATCGCCGACAACTTGTCATGGCGCGGTGGCTCACCATCTTCTTCGGTCTGGTCGCAACGGGGCTTGCCTGCTTTGTGAAAGAGATCGGTGACAGCATCATCAAGATAACAAACATCATCGTGAACAATTTCTGTGGTCCGATGCTGGGCATCTTCTTGCTGGGGATATTCTCAAGGCGCGCCTCTCCGTGGGGCGTTCTCATTTCACCGGTGCTTGGAGTGCTGACGGCGTTCGTCATGACCGCGCCACTGAAGAAGTTTGGCTTGCCATGGGAAGCAGGTGTCGCTCCTTTCTGGGCTTCGGTCATTGGCCTGGTGGTGACTTTGATTCTTGGGTATGCTATCAGCCTTGTTGAGAATCTCATCTCAGGCTGTACGCCCGAACACAAACTGCGAGGGGTCACGTGGGCGAAGCGGTTCGATGAATCTGACTGAGGACCAATGAGATGACTGTAGGACGAAAAGCACGCATTTGTCGTTTGATGCTTTTTGCTGTTGTGTTCTCCGCGTATCAGGCTGTGGGAGCGCAACTGCAAGTTATTGAACCACTGGAGCCACCGGTCTTGCTCTTGGGTTCGGCTCTTCCAATGCGACAGGTACTTTATGTCACGTTGAAGAACGTTGGAGAAGAGGCGGTTTCTGAATCCCGACTGATTGCGCATTCGGATCAGCTTGTCTCGGCGATCTCAGAGCCGATTGTCTGCGCTGCGAGCCAAGCGGTCATGTGCTCTGTCTTGCTTCTGCCAGGAGACGGCCTTACGGTCGGTGATCCTGTTTCAATCCACGTTGATCTTCTGGACGGAGAAGGTCAGAGAACTCGACTGGGCTCTGCCGAAACAACGACGGCTTTGTGTCATCCGCTTTTATGCCAGCGCTCCGCTGCGTCAGCGGATGATTTTTTCATCGTCCAGGTCAGTGACCCTCACATCATCAAGCACGACAGCACTCCCGGAAATGTCAAGACTGCCGATCGTCTTGAACAGGCGGTCTCTGAGATAAACGCCATGAATCCAGCACCCGATTTTGTCGTGGTGACAGGAGATATCCTTCTCGACAATGCTGTTGGTTACCCATTGTACGAGGAGATCATCTCAACACTGAACGTGCCGTGGTTGACGGCTTTTGGCAACCATGACAAACCTGCCGGTCTTGCCCATGCTGCGAGGGTCTTTAGCGAATGGGGACACTCGGAGTACTACGCCTTTGTTCACAAAGGATATTGGTTCTTCGTCCTGGATGGTGTTCAGGATATTAGGCCTAATTTCGCGGAGTTTACGCCCACGCAACTGCAGTGGCTCCAGGTCTTGCTTGAGCAGACAACAATGGATAGGCCCCAAACGTTTTTTCTCCATCACGATCTATTCAGCGGTCGTGGCGTGAAAGACATCGCTCCTGCACAGGCAGTGCTCGAGCGATTCGAGACAGAAAAATGGTTTTTCAGTGGACACTGGCATGCGGACTGTTTTGTACGCCGGGGAACGCAACGTCACATTGTCACAACGTCCATCGGTTATCTCTTTGGAACACCGAGGCTGGCTCATGATCGCGGAGTTCCAGGATATCGGCTGATTCACTACCGCCAAGGCAACATCTTGACTCAGTTCAAGCCTCTGGGCGGCGAGGTTCTTTCCGACCCACCCTCTGAGGAATATCTATCGCCTTCGGAAGTGGAGAAGGCACTTGATAAGTGAGGCAGGCTCCAGGAAGGCTCTCGCTGACGCTAACAACACAGGTGTTGACATTACGGAGAGAATTCGGCATATTTTATATGTATAGTTTCACATATGAGTGCATACGGAGAATGGCATGAGAACGACTCTTGATCTGCCCAAATCC
>JAKQFZ010000437.1 GCA_029558215.1 Candidatus Omnitrophota bacterium | reverse complement strand
TGCTAGGGTACTCCACCTCCAACTGACTCATGTTTGCCAGGTAATTGTTGACGTCGCTTTCCTCCAACCAAGCCATCTGTCCACACCATGCCCAAATAACTACATTTACTGAGGGGTGCGCTGCTAGATAGTTTTGGGTGGCAGTAACCCATCCATCCAGAGTTGGCTGCCCCAGATCCATGTAATCCGTAGGAGGTTCTGCGTAAGATTGCATAGCGTAATCTCGGTAGTCCAGAAGCCCTTCCCCTCCACCTTCCTCGAATGCAAAGAGCCCTCCCGGATTCCGTCCGTTGAGAATCTCGATTCCGGTTGTTAATTGACTTCCGTGCGAAGTGTGTTGATAGGCGATATGCAGATCTTCCTTTGCCTGGAGTATCCAAGCCTCGGGAATCTGCGACGCGTCCGTGCATCTGTGATCAATGATAACCTGTGCTTGGCACAGGCAACACTGGAAAATGAGCCAGAGCACAACCACACTAATCCGATGCAAAAAACCTGTTCCGTCTGTTGATGAAGGTATCATTTGCGTCCCTCTCGGTGTGAGTGAAAGCCTCAAATATCGGTGCCGGACAAATCTTTGGCCACTCAGCCTCATGAGATAGTCCAATAAGAGTTTAGCAGAAAGCTCGAACTGTGCAACCAGCTATGCGGCTGCCTTGAGACACTTGGATGTAAAGCGAAGAAACAAGATCAGGGCGAGCAGAACAGCAAGATTCAAAGTCACAGTCACAGATGGATATCTGCTCATTTTAGGCCAGAAGCGAACAATGGCAAATCGTTCCATGCGATCCACGAAACCTTTAGACTCGGGAACATGGACGATCCTCTCTTCAACAGAGTCAGGCGTCACTCTCATCATCAGAGCATGAGTGAACTGACCAGAAGGTTGCTTTTCGAGATGTCCGCCACCTCCTCCAGAGATGATGAAGGTTGTTTCCCTCAGTTTCACTCTTGCGTATCCGTGGAAATCGCCTGAGAAGACATAATCAACACCCAGCTCTTCGAAGAGACTGACCAGTTCCTTCTCATCAGGATACCCTTTTGAGTGAAAGAACGGTGAAATATGGGGCGGCATGTGCATGAAGGCGAAAATGTACTTGTACTGATCAAGTGGTTTGTTCCGGAATGAACGAAGGAAGGCTAGACTCTCTTCATTCGAACCCCTCTTTTCGTGAAGTATACGGAGCATGATGAAGAGAGAGCCTTGGTATTCGAAACTGAAGATGCTCGGCCCATAGACCTCCTCAAACCGATTGAGGGGAAATGTCTTGGGATTGATGTCGTGGTTTCCCACCAGGTAGAAGACGGGACAGGGGAGGGCATACTCTCTCACCCACTCTGCTCTCAGATACTGATGCTGCTCTTCAGTTCCAGTGTAGGTGCAGTCTCCCAGCAAGACGGCAAAGTCAATATCCGTCTTGCGCAACTCTTCACAAATCCTCTCGAAAGTACCGAAACTCCTCGTATCACCGGCAACTGCGAAGGAGAACTCCTCTTTGGGCGGAATGCGCTCTAAAATGTCCTGGTTGTCATTGAAATTGCCAAACAGAGGAGGAAGAGGTCTTTCTGCGTGCTCCTTCATGACGAACGTGTAACCTTGAAATGCAAGAGTGAGCAGAAATGCGGCCACTGCCACAGCCTGGAAAAACCGAATCAGACTCCTGTTCTGAATCCGGAAGATAGGTTGGGACATAGGGCACCCTCTTTTCATTGCTGTCTGATGGACGAGGCAGGACAGATCTGATGCCAACCTGAGAACGCCTCGAAGTACACCGTGAGAATGATATCTGAATCGTTGACAAAGGACAATTGCATTTGCCACATTAGATATGAGATACTCTGTTGGCAAAGCAAATGTAAAGAGGAATCAAGTGGAAAGGTCTAAGATTGAATCCAGGCTAAAACTGGGCATGAGGATCATTCTGCCGGCGTTGTTGCTGATCCTCGCCTACTGGCAACGAAAGGTTTTAGGAGGAGTCCTAAAACCCGTCTTGGTCGGACTACTGCTCGCGTATATCTTTGATCCGTTTGTCACGCGCCTTGAAAGAGGACGTTTCAGGATGCCAAGACAATGTGGCATATTGCTGCTTGGTCTCACAATGCTTGTCTTTATCGTGCTTGTTGGATGGCTCCTCATTCCTGGTCTGGTGCGAGAACTAGCGGATCTGGTTGCGCGAGTTCCTGACTACGCGCAGTTGGCGGGGGACTTTCTCTACGACAGGTTCGGGAAAACTTGGGAGGCACTGCCTGAGACAACTCGCGACTGGCTTCGAGGATTCTTCTCTCGTGACAGATTGCTGCAGACCTGGCAAGACAGGATAATCCCTTATCTTGAGCAGACAGGCTACGATGAGAATGCTCAGGCTGTTGCGCGTGGGATACGCGATGCCTCCTCTGCTATCATTGGTGGTGTTGTTTTCACCCTCGGTTTGCTCCTGGGGGGTGTGACGGGAGCCTTCAATCTAGTGTTCAGCTTGGTTCTTGCGGTCATCGTTTCCTTCTACCTTCTGAAGGATTTTCCGAACATCAAACAGAAGGTTGTTGAACGTGTTGCTGAAGAGCATCGAGACCACTTCCTGAGCGTTGTCAATGAGCTGGATACACTGGTGAGTGGATTCTTCAGAGGTCAGCTGCTTGTCTGCTTCTGCATCGCAGTCATGACTGGGATAGGGATGGTGGGATTGGGTGTGAACAAGCCGCTGCTGGTTGCATTCTGTGCGGGAGCGTTCAATGTTGTTCCCTATCTGGGACCTGTCATGGGAGCCATGCCGGCTATTGTTCTCACCGTTGCGGAGTATTACCCGATGGGTTTCATGACTGACGTGATGCCGCGCGTGATTGGGATCGTGATCTGGTTCGCCTTTGTGCAAACCATGGACGGCTTGGTAATTTCGCCCAGGATCATGAGCCGTACGGTTCGGCTTCACCCATTGATAATACTCTTCGCGCTGTTGGTTGGGGGGCAGTTGTTTGGGTTGGTGGGCATCATGCTTGCCGTACCAACCGTTGCGGTCATCAAAATTCTTTGCCGGCAGGTTTACATCATTCTCTACAAGCGACCGACTGGCACTTCTCCTCAGGTGCCCGTCGCTGCAGATTCCCTGTCAGGAGGTGCGGATGCTTCAGAGGCGCAAGGAAATGAAGGACAAGAACAAACTGACCAATGAAGAAATTGTCTCCAGTATTCGAGAGAAGCTCTCCCAGAAGAACCGTCGAATCGCTGAGTTGGAGCAGACGATTGCCGCTTTGCGAGAGTCTCTCTCCTCAAACCAGAAGGAGTTGGAGGGGAGAGACAGACTCTTCCAGATGCTTTCCGATCTGCTGGGTGAGGAGAGT
>JAKQFZ010000429.1 GCA_029558215.1 Candidatus Omnitrophota bacterium | reverse complement strand
GATGGTATTGAACGCTTTGCCAATTGTTTTGTTCGATTGCTCCTCGATCTGTTTGATGGACCCAAGGAATCAGGAACTTTGCATCTGGTCCGAATGTTTCAGGTGGTTTGATTTTCTCCGGCGGTTCGCGGGCAATGCACTTGGCAGTCGTCCCGTTGTCGAAGGAAATGTCGAACTCTTGCTGGACCTTGTATCCAAAGGCTTCGATGAAGAAGTTGGCGGTCTTCCAGCGATCAGCGGTGCGATAAGCGATGTGGTCTAAGCGAATGGCTTCCTCCTTTTGGCGATAAAAGAGTGTGTTCTGTCAGAAAATCTAAAGAAATCTCAATCCAAGTCTTCGAGGTAACGCCCTGCTTGATCTTCCATGACTGTGACGGTTTGATCCTTGAACTTTTCGTAGACTGGCTTGAGTTCATTGAAAGTGCCAATCATGGCAATCACTTCAGCGCCGTTCTGGGAAATTATGATCTGAGCGGAACCAGCACGGCTCAGACGTTTGACAACACCTTGCGTTCCAACGTTTGCTAGTTTCATTTGTTCTCCTTGTAAATAATAAGAGCGTTCTCGCAAATGAATACGAGAACGCTCTTAGGATGTTAGCGGGATTTTTGTTTCAGATCAAAGCTGCCGGTGTACCTTGACCCGGTAAACGTGCCCGTGAACTTTCCGGGCGACTGGGGATCGATCTTCCCTGTCCAAGTGTAGTCGGCACCGTCGATCACTGCGGTGCCCTTCAGATTGTCTGGCTTCCCAGTGAAATTGACGGTGTAGTCGAACGACACACCTTGCCAGATGCCGTAAAAACGGCCCTTCCACTTGTCGTTCCCTTGATCGGTGACGACCGAGGTCATTGTTCCGTCGAGCTTGCGGTTCTTCGTTGTGATCCACGTTCCATTGTAGATCAGGTCTGCGGCGAATGCTGGAGCCGTCCAGAGCAATGCCAATGCGAGTGCAAAAATCTTCATACAGTCCTCCCTTGGTTGCTGTATGTATGCTTGAAAAGGGTGCCCTTACTGCGTCCATCCCCTCTCCACATAGAAGGGATGGACTATGATGATGGGGCTAGGATGTGGATATCTGGCGGGTCGGATGTCTTGCAGGGGGCACCCGCATACGGTCAGTTCATTCCCTTGAACAGTGAATTCAGAGAATTCAGGGAATTCAGGATGTTCTGGACGGGGTGGACGGCCTTCGGCTTCATGTTCCATGCCAGAAGCCACTTCGTCTCGCCTCGGGTGAACCCTTCTGCCCGGAGCTTTTTGTCGAAGTCGGGAATGTGGGCTGCGCCGTAGAACAGTGCGAGATTGACCTTGGTCTTCATCTCTTGACGCAGGGTTTCGAGGGCGTCGTCGTTCCGCTTGTCAACGAGGTACGTCCCGACTGCCGACCCGAATCCAAGTTCGGCTCCCGGCTGTGCCAATTGTTCCGCCATCATCCGTTTGATCTTCAGGGCTTGGCTTTGATCGCCGCCGAAGAGAGCCATGAGGTCGATGTCGAGGGTTGGCGCAGGCTTGTTGTCTGGTTTGATGCCGTTCTTCGCAAGGTACGCCGCCTTGTTCTGCTTCCGCATCACTTCGATCAGGAAGCTGCCACCGATGGTCATGGCATCGTCGCCGTTCTTCGCCATTGCTTCCTTCAACTCTGCGTGAGTGAAGTCGGCGTGGACGAAGTTCTTGGCCTTGTAGTCGATGACCCGGAGTTGGTGGTCCAGTTGGAGAAGCTGCTTCGCCAACTGTGGGATCAGGCCGGGGGCTTCACTGGTGTCGGGCACCAGCTTGTTGTCTGGAGCGACGAGTTCGTAG
>JAKQFZ010000378.1 GCA_029558215.1 Candidatus Omnitrophota bacterium | reverse complement strand
TTGAATCGTTCAAGTCGGTCAATATAGGATGCCTGCAACGCGCGCCCAATCTCACCTTGATTGCGCATCATCACATAATCCAGAAAAGGTAAACCCAAAGGCAGGCACAAGGACTCATGCGTCCCGATACCCTTGAGGTGAAGCTCGCGTCGTTTCCCCCCAACGCCATCGTCTCGTGCAATCAGGCAGACCTTAAAATTGTCTTCAAGGTAATCTGCCAGCACAATCTGAGCACTCTGACGGACATCGTTTGACCGCCGACTCAAAGTGACAAACAAGCGCCCGTCCGAATTCCCACCCTCCGGCAGGCGGATACCGGAAAAATGCTCCTGGAGTACGTGCAGTATCCGACGGTGCAAAGATTTTGTCTCGTTGAGACTCAGAGTTTCCGTTTTCTGGTTCTGCCAGCGAACGAAATCCAGAATCATGACGGATTTCAGAAATGCTTTCAGGAACCCCCCATCATCGGATGTGCCAAAATCATGCAGGAAAAATACCATCCGTCGAATCTGAGCTCGCGCCGCTTCTGCCCCCTCAGATTTCGAAGCACCTTCTCTCCGGATCGCCTCGAACTCATCAGGAACAAACTCGGCAATCAACTTGAAATCCTTCTCACGACTCTTCAGCCAGAATTTGCGTTCCCACGTAGGACAAGGAAGATCGCCAAACCCATATTCCTGAATGGCTCTTACAGCTCGCAACTGAACAGATCTTCCATCGAGAACCTTTCCGTTGTCACCGAAAAACCTATTGAAAAACATGAACTCGGACATGCAGGGACGACTCGCCTTCTGAAACATCTTTGCAACATCAGAGTACTGAAGACCTGAAGTGATCATGTACGCCATGTGCGCCGTCAACTGACGCAACGTGAGTCGAGTCCCGTATTCATACATCCTTCGATACGCGAGAAACATTCTCTCGCAGACAACAGATAGGTTCCTTTGCATCAGCAAGACGTTTTGGTACATAGGACAACACTGCCGGCATTCAACCGAAGCACATGCAGACCATCGTTCTGCGTCAAGCATCCGTCGAAGAATGCTCTCAGCCATGACAAGATTGTCAAATACCGCAACGTTAATCAGTGCGAACGAGGTATCGTGAAACTCAATGGGGGCTGATCTTGAAGTGTCCATTGACTTAAGCAGATCGCTTTCAATCTTCACCCAGTCCTGCCCAACACGTGACTCGTAGCGCTTGAATGCATCAAGCAGAGTTCCCGTGTTTGAGATCAGCAGAAAACGCGGAGAACTCGCATCAAGCATCTCAGTCATCAAAGCGCTACGTTCTTCCTCAGACCACTCACTGAAATCCTTGATCAAAGTGATCTCTCTGCCCTCAGCAGACAAATCCTCTCTTCTGCTCAATGGTTTGGATAAGGGTTCGCTGAACGATTTGCCTGAAAGGGTCTTGAATACTTCAACGGCTATCGTTGACTTTCCATCTCCTGCGTGACCGGTCAAAATCACATGCCGCCTGGGGGAGTCCAAGAGTGTCTCCCTTATCGTCTCTGCCAACGGATGCGCAACATGGATGAAGCTGAAAAACGGATTACAGCACTGCGACTCGGCTAGCGCATTCTCGCTTGCAGCACTACAACTATGCAGTGAGTTAAGGTAGGCAACAAAAGGATTCGGATCACCGCCAGATTCAGAGACAAGACCATGGCATTCCGGCGGAGGCGGTTCCATCTCAGATGATTCCGGCAGGGAGGAAACTATCTCGGGTTCCTTCGTTGGAACTCCCTTTCCTTGATCATAGACTCTCTGGAGCGCCTCGCGCATCTCGTCTGCTGAGACGTATCTCTCTGACGCTCTCTCGGAAAAACCCTTCTGTAGCCACCCAAGAATCGCCTGCGGCATGTCTGCAGGCTCGTCCTTCCCGTCTTTCCCGACAACAGGGAGTCCGAGGGACGTGTCATTTACCGAGCAAGCATCCGAGAGCGTGGGCATAGCCCACGCGCCCGCAGGTGCTAACCTGCTCGGAAGAGAACCGGTCAACCACTCATACAGGGTCACTGCAACGGCATATAGATCGCCCGATTCACAGAACTTCCTATCCTGACCAAGCCGAAGATCCGGAGCCACATACCCCTCCGTACCCTTATATGTCCCGACGCCCGGCTCGGATGCAATCCCGAAATCCACAAGGACGGGTCGAACACCTTCTTCCAAAAGAATATTCTCCGGCTTGATGTCATTGTGCAGGATAGGATTGAGGATGCCCGAGTCAGTGTTCTGATGCAATGCCCCCAAAGCATCGAGAAGGTGATCCGCAACTTGAACAAACCGATCCGGATCGGGACGCATACCCTTGCTAATCTCATCGCGAAGACTAAGTGACGACACCCAGTCAAAGGCGATATAGTAGCGTCCGTCACTCCAGGGACTACTGTTGCTCACATGCACAATTCCGGGATGATGAACGGCAGCCGCGAACTTCTGCTCATCAACCACCCGCAATGGAGACACATCATGGTTAAAGAGTTTCAGAGCGATCTTGCAGCCCCGCGGTCCCGTAGCACGGTAAATCTGAGACTCCACACCGTACTTCACAAATTCATCAATAGCATAATACCCTGACTGATCGCCGGGATGCAGCCGTGCATTGATAGCG
>JAKQFZ010000370.1 GCA_029558215.1 Candidatus Omnitrophota bacterium | reverse complement strand
GATTCTGTCCGCCAGTGAATGCTTCTTCTATCCGATTGAACAACCAGACATTGTGTATGAGCCTTATGCTGACGCTGTGAAGCTCGGCATCGAGGAGAACTTCTACTTCCATCGGGTAGTTCAGAAACTTGCTCGGTCCTGCCCCGGTCGCACGCTCGTCATCGTCGAGCGTATTGCGCAGGGAGAGTACCTGAAGCAGCTTCTTCCTGAAGCCGATTGGATGTACGGCGACATCAGCATCAAAGATCGGCAGCCAATGCTAGAGCGGCTGCGGACATCGCCGAAGCAGATCACGATTGCGATGCGTCACATCATCACCGATGGGATCAATGTCAAAGTCCATGACTTGATCAACGCAGCCGGTGGCGATGCGGCTCACAATTTAATCCAGCAGATGGGAAGAGGACTCAGAACCGCAAAAGACAAGACCGGCCTACGGTTCCATGACTTCCACTTCCTAATCAATGACTATCTTCGCAAGCACTCCGAATGGCGGATGACAGTCCTCACCAACGAAGGCCACAAGGTCAACATGATGCCGAGGATTGAACTGGGCTGATCTCGTGCTTCCGATTTGCCAAAGTGATGTGAAAGACCTTGTCAAATCCTTCCGGCGGTCGAGTATACATGCTGCTGATGGGCAGACCCAACTCGACCCGAATCTCTTCTAGCCGTTCACTGAAGGCGTTGAGCCACCAGTACACAGTGCCACTGTAGATGATCCCCGGATACTCGAACTCGATCTTCTCGCCGTCATACTTGTCCCATGCTTCAAGATTGGGCGGCGTCTCGTGGCGAACCACGGAGATATGCGGCGGATACTTCTGTGGGAGCCAGTCGATATACTTCGGGATCAGAGACCGATAGTAGTTGGAAATCTCACGGTCTACTTCAACGATGAGTTTGTATCCAACATTCGGCTCGATCGAATACCGAAGAATGCCTTGGGACTTGTGCAGCGTCAGTTGAGGGCGATCTTCTTGGCAATCTGTATCGTTTGATGCCACAACTGATGTCCCTTCTCGATCAACAACATCCAGTTGTCGGATTTGCACAGGTGCTCGTAGAAACTTGGACCAACCC
>JAKQFZ010000349.1 GCA_029558215.1 Candidatus Omnitrophota bacterium | reverse complement strand
GGTTGAGGCGACAAGCCAGAAAGGTCGTGCGACTTTTCAAGGCATTGCCGGCTTGTCAAGCAATGAACCCCATATTACGGGAACAGATAAGACACTGATCTGGGGGCGCTGGTTTGCAGAAGACGAACGAGACACCTGTCTGCTTCCCAAGACGGCCGCCGAAAGTCTCGGTATCACCCAACAGGATGTGGAACGAGGCACCGCATCGGTAGACCTGCTTGGTCTGAAACTTCGCGTGGTCGGGGTTTTCAGAGAGGATCGCGACAACGGCGCACCAGGGATGAATGACATCACCGATCTGAACGGTGAAGATGACACCCTGATGCCGACGACATACGTTTTCACATCTCAGGTCAGAGTCAGCGACTTCTCTCAGGGAGGAATCGAAGCCGCGGCAGCCTTTGAATTCGCCTATCTGGATGCGCGCTCGGTGGCAATTGTCCCGTTCGAAACGGTGCTGTCGGCAGGTGGCACTGTACGTTCAGTCGCCGCAGCGCCCAAACCAAATGCTCAAGTGGACTTGGATTCTTTTCTCACCGATCTCATGCTTGCCCGATCGGTCGTTGCATACGCCGGCCTGCTTATCCCCGGGTCAAAGGATTCGGATTCCTTGCAGTCGGAGCTGATGACAAAAGGACGGCTCAAAGCAATGCTCTACAGTTCAGTCGGCGCTGCATCCATGAAGGGACTTCGGAACCTTGCCATCCCGATAGCCATAGCGGCGTTGACCATCCTGAACACCCTGCTCGGCTCTGTTTACGAGCGCGAGAAGGAGATTTGGACTTACAGTTCCGTCGGCCTGTCACCGATCCATATCGCCTGTCTGTTCATTGCTGAGGCGTGCGTCTTTGGTGTGATTGGATCGGTCGGTGGCTATCTCATCGCGCAAGTAATCGGAAAACTTGTCACAACAAATGTGCTGTCCATCGGTGCACTGGCGTTGACAAATCCCTTCTTTCTGCCGGGCTTGACGCTGAACTTCTCATCCACCAGCGCAGTGGCTTCTGTGATTCTGGTCATGTTGATCACACTCTTGTCGGCGATATATCCGGCCAAACGGGCACATGAACTTGCGACACCAGAGATCGAGCGACGCTGGCAGCTGGCACCACCGACCAGTGAACAATGGCGTGTTCGGATGCCCTTTATCGTCCGACATGCCCATGTCCCTGCCATGAATGCTTATCTGTTTGATTTTCTGGATATGCATCGCCAGGAAATGGTCGGCAACTTCTTTGTTGCTCAACTGAGCCCCGTTGCTCCTGCGTCAGATGAATCACTGGCCATTGAGTTCAAGTGCTGGTTGGCTCCCTATGATTTCGGAGTCAGTCAACAAGTCCGGCTGGCAACATTCCCGACACACGATGAGGACTTGGAGACTTTTCGTTTGACCCTGGATCGTCAGAGTGGCGATGTGCAGTCATGGCTCAGAACCAACCGTGCTTTTCTCAACGAACTGCGAAAGGCGTTGCTGATTTGGCGCACGATGACTGCTGAGGGAAGAGCGCACTATGAGTTGACCGCACAACAGCTGTTCAAAGGATACTGCGACGCGGAAACATAACGGAATGAAGATGAGACATGACGCCATGACCAAGGGAGAGTGCCAATGAGCCTGATGGACGAAGTCGTCCGAGAGATGGGTGAGGATCGCCTGAAGGGCGTTGATGAACCCTATCAGGAAGGCTTCAATATCAAATCAGTCATCGGGGGATTGTTCCTCGGCTTCGTCATGCTTCCTGGTGCCATTTATCTCTCTCTGGTCGCCGGTGCACAGGGACAGATGCAGACCGCCGGTCAATGGGTGACCGTCATTCTGTTCACGGAGATCGCCCGCCGAACCTTTACCCGAATGAAACGCCAGGAACTGGTGATCCTACACTTGCTGGCGGGCGGTCTGGTTGTCGCTGGGGGTCCCTTCTTCGCCCTGATCTGGAACCAGTATCTGGTACAGTCTTCAGAGGCTCAAGCCTTCGGCATCGTGGATGAATTGTCGAAACTGCATTGGCTGGCACCACCGATTGGCTCGGAAGCCCTCAAACTCAGGAGTTTTCTTCACAAGGCATGGGCACCTGCGATCCTGGTCATCATCATTTCGCAAATCCTCGATCGCCTGAACCATTTCTCATTCGGCTACGTGCTGTTCCGACTCACTTCCGATGTTGAAAAGCTTCCCTTCCCGATGGCTCCGATTGCGGCGGAAGGTGCAACGGCGTTGGCTGAATCGTACGAGAAGGAAGAAACATGGCGATGGCGGCTGTTCTCCATCGGTGCGTCGCTTGGGATGATCTTCGGCATCATCTACATCGTATTTCCGACCATCACGGGCGGCATTACCAATCGCCCCATACAGATGCTTCCCATCCCATGGATCGATCTGACTGTCGGGGTGGAGAAGTATCTCCCCGCGGCACTGTTTGGAATCGGAACGGACGCCGCAGCGATTTTTGTCGGCTTTGTTTTGCCGTTTTGGCTGGTGTTGGGACAGTTTGCAGCATCCATCGCTGTTCACATGGTCGCCAACCCCATCCTGTTCAAGATGGGCGTTTTGACAAAATGGCAGCCTGGAATGGGTTCCATTCCGACTTCCATGGCGAACAACCTTGATGTCTGGCTCAGTTTCGAAATCGGAACACGCTTGGTGATCGCCTTGTTGGGTATCGCCTTTGTTGCCAAAATGTTTCTTGGCAGAAAATCAAAGGCATCCTCATGGCGTGCACTGAGAACGCCACCGCCGGGCAGAGGCGACGTTCCCATCACGCTGTGCCTTTTGGTGTGGGCGTTCGGCACGGCAGGGATGGTCTATCTCTGTCACCGCCTGATTCCGACGTTCCCTTGGTGGATTTTTGCGATCTATGGATTTGTCTGGACACCCCTGAATTCCTACATCACCGCACGAATGGTTGGCATCGCGGGACAGGGCGTCGTGTTTCCATACATTCGGGAGGCCTCGTTCATCCTGTCCACACGGTACCTCGGTTACAGTGGAGTCGGAATCTGGTTCGCGCCAATTCCATTGGCTGACCACGGTGGGATGGCTCAGTTCTTCAAGACCATGGAACTCACAAAAACGAAATTCACGTCCATCTGGAAATCACAGTTGTTCATCTTCCCGCTGCTATTGGTGTGCAGTATCCTTTTCTCTTCATTCCTGTGGCGTATCAATCCGATCCCGTCGTCCGCCTATCCATTCGCCGCAAAGATGTGGCCGCTCCAAGCCTACTATACCTGCCTCTGGGCAACAGGCACCCGAACGGGCAACAGTCTAATCCTCGAAGCGATCAACTTCCAGACCATCGGCATCGGCTTCGGCATTGGCATGCTCCTGAATTTCGCGTGTCTGATACTGGGAGCACCGAGGCTTTTCTTCTACGGCTTGATCACAGGTGTGGGAACATGGCCCCACGGCGCAATTCCAACATTCGCAGGTGCTCTTCTGGGACGATACTATTTTGCCAAGCGCTTTGGCAGGGAGAAATGGCGCTCCTACGCACCCGTGCTCACCGCCGGCTTCGTCTGCGGTGTCGGACTTGCCGGCATGATCTCCGTCGGATTTACGCTCATCATGAAGTCGGTTATCCAACTGCCGTACTGAAACAGGCGATTCAGCTAGACACATCATGCCAGGTTCTTCCGGGCAGTATTTGCTCGTCAGGCAGATGTGATTTTACCGTCGCCACCAATCAGTACTCTTCCCAACTGCAGACTGATGAAACCTGAACCTCGTACTCCTCTACCGACGTCAGA
>JAKQFZ010000332.1 GCA_029558215.1 Candidatus Omnitrophota bacterium | reverse complement strand
CATTCTTCAGAACAGCAAGTCATGTGTAGCATAGGCGGGAGACTCTGATCCACAGACGCAAGTTTGTGGTTAGTCGCCAGTGAAATACCGCTCGGGCTTGTAAGTTGTTGAGTGTCACGGAAAAGTCTTTCCATAACTTGTCTCGTTTGTTACAATCACCACCGGCGTGGAAGGACACGCCCTGCTCCCATAAACGTGGGCAATGGAGCACACATCCCACACGGAGCGGGACTTATGAGAACTTGGCTCCGTGCGTGCTGCGTCCAAGGGATCGAAGGGTAGCCGGTACTCAAGCCCGGCGGGGTGCTTTCATGAAATCAAAGTCTTACATCACCGAAGAGATTGAAGTTCTTACAGCAATGGATGGTGTTCGGATCAGGCCGAGCATGTACATCGGCAAGAAGTCGCTTTACGGACTTCGATGTATGCTCTTCGGGGCACAGCTTTGTGGTCACTGTGAACGCACCACTCTTCAGTTCAACTACCTGAAATTCGAGGCGTGGGTTTCTGAGAACAAGGGTGACAAGAAGCGGCCACTGGCGATTCAGTCTTATGACATTGCCTTGGCTGCTGCGGATCAGGACGATCAGAAGGGTTTTGACGAGTGGTTCAAGTTGTACGATGAATACATGCGAGCAACGACAGGGTCGGCACCGGCTTCTAACTCCGGTTGACTGTGGGTTCGAGTCCCCGTGTTCGTGCTTCCCTGAAAGGAATTGAAACATGAGTGCTCACTGTCGTAGTTCATGGACGTTGAACGATCCCATTGAAGACGCACCGATCAAAGGCATTGCCGGGGTCGTTAAGTTTCATGGATACTCAACTCCGGGCGTCTTCGGCATCTTCAGTGTTGCGGATGGATTCATCTTCAACATCGGCCATTTCCTCAGTGGGAACAGAGGCAAACCTCTCACAAGGGAACTGGTTGAGGCGGACATCCCGCCGGAAGCGGAGTTCAGAGACAAGACCATCGAAGTGGTGGTCAAGGTTCTGGAAGAATTGAAGTTGTTGGGCGAGACTCAGCCGGTGCCGGAACGCCGGGGGTTCAAGTTGCCCG
>JAKQFZ010000278.1 GCA_029558215.1 Candidatus Omnitrophota bacterium | reverse complement strand
GCGTCTATGTCAGGTTTGGGAGAGTACTTGCGGTCTGCCAGCGCCATGTTGGAAGCCACTCTTCGGAACAGATCCTGAGGGGTCTCCACGATGTCGTTCATCTTGTCCCGCAACAGATAGCGTCGCTGGAGAACACAAAGCGCATTCTCTGAAAGCTCCGCCGGACGGAACTCCTTGGCATCACTGGCTGAAGACTTCTTCCTTGCCACCTGACTCGACCTCCCTGAATATCCAGTTCTCAGGATACCCTTCTACCACACTGGGGATAGCGCGGGCAACTGCCTGCGGTATTGCCGTTGGAATTCAGCCAATTGCCGAAGACATTTCTTCAGAGTCTCGCTCGGCCGTTCCTGTGGACTGGTTCCCGAGTGTGTCATTCTCTTCGCCAAGGAATGCTCTCGGTCTCTAGTGCTCTGGCGTTGGCTTTGCTGCCAATGCGGTGACCAGATCTCCCATGAAGTCCTTGTAGATTCCCTGGAGCATGACGGGATAATTGAACTCATCGGCGAGTTTGTAGAGCCAGGACATCTTTCTGTAGTGAGGCGCACTATAGACCTTGGTAAACAGGACTTCATTGGTTGTCGAGTCGGCGCAAGTCATCTGGAGCGACAAGTCGTTATGAACGGTTCCCACAGGAAGACCGACGATCCACAGGAGAGGCCCATAGACGCTCAGCCCATAGGAGATCATTGTGGCATTATAGCGAGTGTTCAGAATTGTGCCTTTCACGTAGAGATCAGAGGTCCCCTTCTTGTAGTCGAAAAAGGCTTCCTCGAAGATTCCCGAACGTGACAACTCCTCTGCCAAAGCCTTGGGATAGTCTTCTGTTGGCTTGTAGTTGACCCACAGACTTGAGTTCACATGCATGGCGGCGCCCTCTGGCACATCGTAGGTGACCCAGCCGTGTGCGGGGATTGGAAGAAGATACATGAGGATCATATTCTTGTTCGTGTTCGGTCTTTCATCTGTGAAAGGAAGTACAGCAACACGCTGATCCCTCTGGAGCGTCGGTGCCCCATAGGAATTGGGTGAGTACACCCAGGACTTCTGGTTGGCGCAGCCAACAACAGAAAGCAGAGCGACAAGCAACACCGGAAGAATGAAAGACCTTCTCATGGCAAGTACCTCCTGGATTGTTCAGCCAAACGTCTGGAAATCGCAACAAATGTACATCAAACCGCGTCTGCATTCCAGATCGAAGTGCAAAACGCTGTGGTCAATATCAGTCTGCTGCTGCGGTTGGGGTAGGTTGGGGCAATTCGAACGTATCCATAATGTGGGCAGGCAGCGCTTCATAGCGAAGATAGCGCCACATCTTCGGCTCAAAGTACTTTGGAAAGGCATATCGAACCGTTTTGAGATAGTTGGCACGATGGTGCTTCTTGAAAACCGTTTCCTGGGAACAGAGAGAAACGACGTCTATGTCCCAGTCCAGTCTAGCTTCCAGAGTCAGACACCGAATGAAGTATTGTGTGGGCAGGGGCGTCAGCATGACATAGAAATAGCGCCGATTGGGTCCAAGAAGCACCGTCCTGGCATCATGCACTTTACACGACAAGACCCAGTCTGCATGTCTGTCCACTGCCTCTTCAACGGTCTCGACAGGAAAGACCAGTTCATACTTCTTCCCCATGGTTAGATAACTGATGAGCACCAGTCGGATTTCTTTCTGGAGTTCAGAACTGGTGATGACTGCCCCTCGTCCCAACCAGAAGAGCCGAACAAACCAGGAACTCTCGGGACGAATGTTCTCAGGGAGGAGACTTGCATCAATCTCAGGGGGCAGGATGGCAACACGAACCGGCTCTGTGCTCTGCATTGGAGCCATGCTTCTGGGTGCCGTTTCCCGTGTCGTGGCACACCCGAGAAGCAACAAAGCAAAAGCCGACAGCAGAAGACCACCAAAGTACCTTTGCTGTCGGCTTGAAACGATCATAACTGTCTGCATGAGCAGATTCCGATCATTCGCTGCGCTCTTTCACAACCTTGCCTTCGGCCGGCATCACGACGATAACCGCACGGCGGTTCTGTGCTTTGCCTTCCGGAGTGTCGTTACTCGCAATCGAACGATACTGGCTGAACGCCTGACCGGACATCTTCTCCGGAGCAACTTTCCCGTTACCGATCAGGTAGTGAACCACGGACAGGGAACGTGCTGCGGACAATTCCCAGTTGGACTTCCATCCGGAAATCTTAATCGGGTCGGTGTCTGTGTGACCCTCGACATTGACCTCACGGTCTGCATATCGCTGCTTAATGATATCCGCGACCGCGTCAATGACCTGTTTGCCTTCCGGTTTCAGCTTGTCCTTACCGGAGTCGAACAGCACCTCATTAAGGATCGTGAAGCGAATCTTGCCTTTGCTCTCATCAACCTTTACTTCAGGTCGGTTGGCAAGATCCTTCTTCAACTGATCGATCTCACGCTTCAGGTCATCAATGGTCGTGTCCTTGTCAGCCAACTTGGAGTTCAGATCGCTGATCTGTTGCTCCAAATCCGCCTTTTCCTTGTTCGTCTCGACCTCATCAAGCATATCGCCGACCAAGGCTCCAGCAAGACCACCTGCCGCCATACCGATCAGCGTGCCTTCCGCGTCACTCAGTTTGTTGGAACTGTTGTGAACCCAGATGGCTGCTGTTCCGGCACCGATTCCGCCACCGATCAATGCACCCTGCTGCGTTCGGGTACACCCGGACGTCAGCGCCAGCACCATCAGAAGCGTAAATACGATTGTCAATTTTCTCATTCTTTCTCACCCCCATTTTCGGTTCGTCTTTTTTTTCTCGCTTGGGCGGACGACTCCAAACTCTTGACTA
>JAKQFZ010000276.1 GCA_029558215.1 Candidatus Omnitrophota bacterium | reverse complement strand
GACATCTCACTTACACGGGTGTTCGCCTGCCCCCGCTCCGTAACTGAGCCAGTACGCTGCCTGTTTTCAGAAGCTATCGGTATTTGCCCTGTAGATTCTTCCAACGAACAGATAGAAGTTCCCAGAATATCTTAGCTGAATCACGAGCCATGTTGAGTCGGGAGTTGGGGGAGTTTCTCCAAACGATCGGAACGTCTATCATTTTGAGTTTGTGTTTGCGCCCGATGAAAAGAATTTCCGTGTCAAAGACCCAGCCGGAAATGGTCTGGCGTGAAAAAAGCATTTCAGAAGCTTTGGCAGTGAAGGCTTTGAAACCACATTGCGTGTCACTGAACTGCGCCATGGCGATAGTCTTCACCACCTTGTTGAATGCCCGACCGCACATCTCCCGAAACCAATTCTGATGAATTTCGACTTGAGAGCCTGGCAACGCTCTTGAGGCGATCACGACGTCGTATCCCTGGTCAAAGAACGGCCAGAATTTCTCCACCTCTTCAATGGGCGTGGAAAGATCGGCATCGCTGAAGAGGCGGAAATCACCGTGTGCGGCCAACATTCCCCTTTTGACAGAATAGCCCTTGCCTCGATTGGGCTCGTTGCGAATAACGAGGATATCGGGGCTGACAGCCTTTGCCACTTCGGAAGTTCGATCCTGGCTGCCGTCATCCACAACCACGATCTCCGATGTGTAGTCCTGTTGACCTAGGTATTCCGTAATCCGTTCCAACGTACTTCCAAGACGATTCTCTTCGTTGTACGCGGGCACTATAACGGAAAGATGGATCCCGGATGTGGGCACCTCTTTCCCCCTGTCATTTCATAGTGTTCTACCGCGTATAGGTACACTGGAAGGGACGATTGTGTCAACCGGAACGTTCTGCGGCGCTTATTTGAGCCGCAGCACGAGGATCAGTGCCTCTTTCAGATTCGTGATGCCCAGAACTATGGGTTTCAATGGCTCCAGATAGAGCGTGTTCTCGAGAACGATACTATTGGAGTTCTGATCCATGAGACTTCCCTTAACAACGACATAGGGTTTTCGGAAGTCCTGGAACTGAAGCGCACACGAATACAGATCAGTCAGTGCGACACGAGCCTGACCCAATTCACTGCGCTCTCCGATCAGAGTCACCATGCCCCGACCCAGTTTGGAGACACCGTCCAAGCCAAACGGCTTCAGATCATCTTCGGTGAGTCCGAAAGAAGCCAGATCCGATGACTTGCTGGACTTGTTGTCAGAGGACGCTGCTTGGAGCAGGATGATTTCCACTTGAAATCGTGACACTGGCTCGCTCTGCTTTTTGCCTTCATCAATGAGCCGGTACACGTCCTCAAGCGCCTGTTCAATACGGGCAATGGTTGAAGGCCTTGCCTGGATCAGCAGCGAATCTGTCTTGGGGTCAGAGATGCACCGTTCTTCACTCAAGCGCAGAGTATGTGTCCGAAACTCTCCCGTGGAGGCCACTATCCTGTAGGGCGCTTTCTGCAGAAGAACACTCTTCTGTGGCGAGTTTCCATCCACCAGTGCGTAACTGGAAAGCTGCGGCTCGATGAACGCGCGAAGCGCTTCTGCACCCATCTTGGTGACGGGGATGATCTTGGTCACCGTCTGATAGTCTTTCTCAAAGATGGCCGTGATCTCATCAAGGTTCCTGGCACCTTCCTCTTTGGATCTCATGATCTGGAAGTGTTGTGGATTCCCGGAGACCCGCAGGTGATAGGGATCTTTCCATTCAAAGACAAGGGAATATCCAAGGTAGGTATCGAGCAGTTCCCGCAACAGACCTTGGGATCGAACGCTGCTGAAGGGCAATGCTCTGCAGTATTCCAACAGCCCTGGGTAACTGTCTGATTCCACCCACTCAATCGTTATTCCATATTCGTCAGCCATGTCCTGGAGAGAACTCTCTGCTGTACCTCCAATCAACTGCAGGGAATCAACGTAGGTTTCACCACCACAACGCGCATAGTCTGCCTCTGCTCGGATTTCATAGACAACCGTTTTCGAATCGTTCCAGCTCTCTCCCATGAACAGAGAGAATCTTCCCATCTGTCTTTCTGTCTTTTCCACCACAGGGATATTCATTGTTGTCTTGCTGACACGATCGTAAGCGAACAGCTGATAACACTGGGTTCCGTCACTGAAAGTGTGTTGTTCCGGTGAAAACTGCAGTTCCCAGGATCCAATCTGCACTGGACAGTAAGCCGAGAAATAGACGATCTTCTTGAATGGAGCATTGGTTACGGGTATTTCCGTATTCTGTATACCCAGATTCGCTCTCATCTGGTTTCCTGCGAGCCCGAGCCTCGCTACAACTACTTCACCGTAGTAGGCTGCCAGGTTCGCCTGTGAAGTGAGTTGCAGTTTCAAGGGAGCCGGTCCGGACGTCTCCAGGATGAGATGGTATGTCACTTGTGGCACCCCATGCATCATGTCCATTGGCATGCCCATCTCCATTCCCATGCCTGGTGCCAATGGCATTCCAACCATATCGTTCTGAAGGCCAGGTTGTCCCGTTCCCGGGACTTTTCCCTCTGAAATAAACCGAAGTGTGACCTTACCGAACGTCATCGTCTCGCCGGGCAGCAACGTGACCGTCTGAGGCCTATCTACCGTGGCAAGATTATCCATGCCGACCTGATCGCCGCATACTCCAATCTGTGCCGCAAGAATGAGCCATCCCAGAATCAGTGTTGAACAAACTCGTTTCATTTCCCTCTCTCCTTTGTGCAGAGCAGGTTTTCACCTGCTGGCGCGTGGGCTCTGCCCACTCCTTCATTGTGCTTGTGCGAAATGAGCCGCCGGTTCCCGAGTCCGGTTTCCCAGAAATCAGGGAGTCGCAAGAGGTTCCGATACACGAAACCGTCCATCCACGACCCACAGAGCCTGCGAACCCGTCTCCTTCAAGACTGTCTCTACCAGAACTCTTCCGTCTGGTTGCACCGTCTGTCGTCGAACCGAGGCATCTACCAGCTTCATGGGTGCTTCAGGCTCCTCCATGCGCGCAGGGGTGGGAGCCATCCGTTCCACATTGACCGACTCGTTCTTGAAAGACGGTGCCAGGGGTTCTCGTTCATTGTCCAGGGACAAGCGAGAACCTTGACCGAACAGAAAGCCAATGAGAAACATCGCTGCAGCAGCAAGAACTCTCTTGGTCACCTTTCTCCAATAGTCGCTACGTGCATGTCTCGTCGAGACGTTCTCTCTGTGCGTATGTGAGAGACTTGGAGTGTGCAGTGCCGAGATTCCTTCTGCACCTGGAGTCTCGGATCCAAGCCAGTCCTTTGCCCTTTCCAGTGCGTCCCGATACTCTTTCTCCAAAGCCTGTAGCGCTCTGTCGGTCTGCAGTCGCTTCTCGAACAGCGCTGCATCCTCAGGGCTCAGGTCGCCCAACAGAAAGCCAAGAAGCCGTTGCTCATCCTCAAGATGGTCCTGTTTCTCTTTGCCGTTCATACTTCATTCCTCTGTCTAAGAACTCACTCCACTGTCCGCTTCAAGAATCCCTTTATCCTGTCCATAGCCCGATGAGTCTGAGATCGAACCTGCGTGGCGGGAATATCCAACACACTGGCGATCTCTTTCGGTCCAAGCCCTTCCAAAAGGCGAAGGGTCAAAATGCCTCGTTGCTGCTCAGAGAGACTCCCCATTGCCTCCAGAATAATCTCTCTCTGCTCGTTTTCCACCGCCAGCTCGCGAGGGTTTGCCGCGCTCCGACCCGCATCTGTCTCTGAGACCAGTTCGAGTGTTTCCTGCTCCGTTGCAATCTCCCGGTGATGTGGGCTTCGAACGTGGTTGATTGCCTCTCTTGCTGCGATCGCTGCTGTCCAGGAACGAAAGGAGCCCGTTGCTCTGAAATCACCAAGTTTCGATGCGATCCGATAGTAAACATTCTGTGTCACATCCAGAGCGTCTTGCTCGTTGAGTACGATGCGGTAGGCGACATTGTAGATGGTGCGGCTACAGAGCCGTATCAGCTCATTGAACGCAGCCTGATCGCCCCTTGCGGCGGCGGCAGCCATCTGATTCTCATCCAAAGCGCGCCCTCGATTTCGATCCCATCAAGACTCTCTGCTCTAGAGACGCTCCGGCACGAAAGAAAGATCACAACCCCGGAGATAGTCTCCAGTTCAACCAACTGATTATGACTGAGATTCGCAGATTTGAGAACACTCACATGGAACGGGGTGCAGCCAGCTTGACATGCACATGAGGCAAACCCGATAGTTGCAGACACGCTGGCTCCGTTGATCCGTGTGCTAAGTCAGTTGTCAGGTCTGGGTCATGAAATGAACACGCGTAACAGACATCCAATGCAGATGAAGGAGCACACTTCGGTGAAGCCGAAGAGAGCACAGAATCAGTTTCTCCAGGCTGAGACACTGGCGCTCTTGACTATCCTTGTTGTCGTTTTGCTCGTGAGTCTGAGTAAGATAGACGACTATGACATCTGGTTTCATACAAAGTCCGGTGAGTATTACTGGAACACCCGAAGCCTGCCTCAGACTGATCCTTTCCTCTTTGGAATGGACGAAGGAGTCAGGGATGTCTCCGAATGGCTCTCTCAGCTGCTGATGTTCTTCATCTGGAGCGCTGGAGGTGGCGTTGCCCTTCAGTTGGCGAATTCACTTGTTCTCATCGCGACGTTTCTGTTGCTTTACAAGTTGATACGCCTTCGCGAGTGTGAGCAATGGCTCGCTCTTGCCATGACTCTGATCGCAATTTTCGTGGCGCGCCGACGCTGGATGCCGCGACCCTTTCAACTGGTGAATCTCGGCATTGTCATCCTGTTCTGGGTTGTCGAACGATGGAACAGGGAAGGACGCAACCTTCCACGTGCTTGGGTATTCGCGCTCTGGTTCATGCTCTGGACGAACTTGCATCCGGGCGCTTACTCAGGTTTGGCGCTGCTTGTCCTGTTCTGGGTTAGCAGCCAATTCTCGCGAAAGAAAATGCCTCTTTCGGTTCCTCTGGCTTCGGGCATCGGTTCCCTGTTGAACGTGGACTTGCCTGGACAGTTGCACAAAGTTCTCACCTGTATGACGGGAGGCGAAACGATCCAGAATGTGCTGGAGCACATGCCTGCCGACATGGACTGGATCAGCGGTTGGTTTGGAGTGTTTGCTCTCATCGTTTTGGCAACGCTGCCCCGCATCGTCGGAAAGAGACGATGGCTTGATGCGCTCCTGGTCGCAGGCATTCTCTTGTATTCTTTTCGGAGCCGACGTTACATTGATCTTCTCGCGATCATTGCATCGCCCCCCGTGGCACAGTGCTTCAGTGAAGACCTGAAGCGTATCCGCTGGAACGCTCCGATGCGATTCAGAAAACCTGCCATTGGATTGCTGATCGGGACGATCCTTGCAGGAGGTATCTTCTCGATGGGCATAGATCGGAGCTATCGCGCCGGTTTCGGTGTGTATGGCGAGCAACTGCCAGCAGAGGCGGTTGCCAAGGCTCAGG
>JAKQFZ010000237.1 GCA_029558215.1 Candidatus Omnitrophota bacterium | reverse complement strand
AAGTCACCTTGGATGAAGTGGCTGGGTTTCTCGTCACTATGTTCGCCATAGACCCGACACTGAAGACTGTCGCCGCCGGATTCTTTCTCTTCCGTTTCTTCGATGTAGCCAAACTTTTTCCGGCACGCCTGGTGGAGAGAAAAGCACCCGGCGGGTGGGGAATCACGTTCGATGATATCATTGCCGGACTGTGGGCACAGTTGATCTTACGACTGCTTCTGCACTTCGGCCTGCTCGCATAGACCACTTGCCTGCAGGTTCAGACCTGCTCAATCGTCGTCGGTCGCGACCAGATCATATTGTCAGATTCGCCACTGCGAATTCACCGGCTTTGACCTCTAGATCAGCCACTTTGGCCTGTCGTCCGCCGATTCTGGCCGTCACTGTGTACTTGCCAGGCTTCAACCACAAGAAGGAGAAGTACCCGTCAGCACAAGACAGGACACCCCCGTCCTGTCCCTCAATCGTGACATAGGCGTCAACCACAGGTTCATCTGTAGACCTCTTCACGTATCCAACAATACTTCCTTCGGTCGGTTTCGTCTTCCAGGTCATCTCGGGCGTCTTCACTTTGGCAGGATAGATCTGTGTCCGGAAGTACTCCCATCGAGGTGCCTTTGAGACAGATGTGGTGGAAAAAGCGACCGTACCCTGCCCACCCAGCTTTCGGGTTGCCTCAATCTGTGCCATGATTTCCGCGGGTTCAAACTTCGCATGAAAACCCCCATAGACATGCCTGTTGCCTCGACCCTCAAGAAACTGTTTGAGGCATTCATCATAGTTCGGCTTGGGATCCGGCAGATCCCAGTAGATCATTGGACACAAGGCGTCCACCAACCCAAGACGCGCCCATGCCAGTGAATCCTGGCAATACTGCTGAAGCCCAGTCGAGAAGCCTCCGTAGCCAGGGATTTTAGTCTTGTCGTAGATGCCCCAAACAGCCGCGGTCATCTTCATCTCTGGCTTGATCGCCCAGACCGCTGATGAGAGATTCGCAACCATCCTGTTCATTTCCGCCAATTGCCAGTTGAGTCGGTCGAGTCCCATGGGATTACCCGAAACATTAAAGCGCGCCACGGCGGTCGGATTGTAGTCCTCTGCACTCGGGTAACGAATCCTGTCCAGATGAATCCCATCAAGGTCATACCTCTTGCAGAGATCAACGGCAACCTTGCGAGCATGCTCGTGAACCGCAGGAACTCCTGGACTGAACCAGAAATACTCGTTCTTGTTGCATTTACCCTGTTGATCCAGGATCACCCAACAGCCTTCTGAACCCGGACCGTGCTGAGCATACATATGAGGCGGATTGGTCGAAGGGGGGGGCGTATCAGCAGACCAGGCAGGAACCGGGTTTATGTAGGCATGCAGTTCCAAGCCGCGTTTGTGGGCCTCCTGAATGGCAAACTCCAAGGGATCCCAGCCTGGATCAGCACTTCCAAAAACCGGTGACCACGGCTCGATGGGACTGGGGTAGAGTGTATCGGCCTGTCCACGGCACTGAAACATCACTGCGTTGAAATTGGCCTTCTGACACTCATCTAAAATGGAAAGAATCTTGCCTTTGGAAACTTCAGGATTCCTGTCAGGCCACTCAAATCGAGTGACCCACAATGCTCTGAACTCCTCCTGCGCAGCGGAATCCGAAGCAGCCCAACATGACAACACAACAACGACTGCTACGAGAACTGAGAAAACAAAGTACCTCACAATTCAACTTCCTCTCTTTCTTCCAAGACTTCTCACAAAACAATACACTTCCTCACAAAACCCGTCTTCTACAAAAAACAGAGCCTCCTCAGAACAAAAACTGGCAAGTCACTCGGGAGCAAGGAAGATCGTCGTTCTGCAGTGGCCACTTGAAAGATGCGCCGTCTTTGGATCACACCCGCTGGCCATTACTGAAGAGCATTGCCCTTTCAAATCTCCGCCATCTCCTCGGCCTTGGCGATCAACGCCATTCGCGTTTCCCCATCTTCAGGATACGTCGCGCAACCAAGTTTGAGGGACAGGCTCAGATGATTCCTCCGCGAATTAGCCGCCTTGATGAACACTCCATACAACTTATCTCTGACCATCCCAGCACCCTCACGGGTTGTAAAGGGCAGAATCGTCAAGAACTCCCGCAAGCCGAATGGCGCAACCATATCCGTTTCACGAAGTATCCTGCCAATCTCGGACAGGTAGGCGTCAAAGACACCGTTGAGATCCTCTTCCACCTCACCGATTGGAGCATCCTCCTGTTCTGCTTTACTCAGGGGAATGTCCTCACCAAACTGAACGTGTCCCAGAAGAATGCTGAAGGGTGCTCTCGTCCGACTTGAGCGCTTGATTTCCTTCTCGATGGAGCGGTGGAAATTTCGGACAAAGAGCCCGCCAGCATACATGGGTCCAAAACGTTCCAGACCAAGCAACCGGTTCAGTTGCATTACCAACCGGGGCTTTGATATCGGCAGAAGAAGATAGTCTGTCGCCCCACAGGCAATGCTGCTCATCAGCAGCGAGTAGTGCCTGTCTTCACTCACCATGACCAAAGCCGCGGTGCCCAGAGCGGGATGGCACTGAATCCGACGGATCTCCTCAACCGCACGAGCCTCCGTTCTGGGTTGTTCCAGAAAGATCACATCCGGGGGTTCGGCAAAGGCCTGCGGAAGCGTGAAAGACTCCGGAGCCAACTCCCGCACACTACTTGCGGAGCGAACCAGCAGACCATCCTGACACAACTCAGAGGCAAGCGCAGAGGCTACAGAGGGCGTTGGGGCAACGAAATAAACGCGAAAGAGTCGCTGTTTGACCTGAGTCGGCATCACGTCTGAGATCAATGAAATCTTGTCCTGGTCTACCATGGACTCCTATCCGTCATCATCGCTCCGTTGCAGCATACAGCTCAGAGCGAAGGGAAACTTACACGCTGCGCCTTCTGAGTGCTCTCAGGCTCATCATCAGCTGGTAGAACACCCTTTTCCTTTGGCTCATACCACACCGAGATGATCGACACAATAGCACCCTGTTTTTCGACAACATTCTGCTTAACGAAATGAATGTGAATCTTATCGGACTCCTTTTCCAGCCAATGATTCACATGGCTCTTGAAGCGATAGAGATCTTCGCTTCCTCCAACAGATGACATCTCGAAGAACTGGACCAACATAGCCGACCTCCTGCTCTGCACTCCTAAGACTGCCCTTGGTTTTTGGTCTCATGCCTGTTCCGGTTCCTCCACCCACCTCTCTTGAAAGACAGGCGAGCACGAAGCCCCCCGTGTGGGAGACCTCCGGATTTGGAACCCCTTACCCCAACCCTCTCCCGCAGAAAGAGAGAGGGAGCCGGAGTCTCTGACTTGGGCGAACACGCGCGAGTGTGAACACAGTCCACACTCGCTCATATTGACCCGCTCCCAGGAAACTGCCCGATAAACGGGACAGATTTCGCTTCAAATAGACGTTCCTGCAGGTCGGCAAAGCCCAAGGGCTCGCCTGTGCCGGCAGGCTCATCCTATGGGGTCTCCCCCGTGAGCCATTCTTGTGCCATGCCAGCCTCATCAGAATCCGGGAAACGCTGGATCAAGTCTCGGAGTATTTCCGTGCGTCTCGCGGGAAGACGAAGGCTGTGAAAACACATCGCCCTTTTCCACAGAGCTGGAGCCAAAAGTGCGCTGTCTGAGGCAAAATTGCCTACAGCCGCAAAATAAGTAAGAGCCTGAGCGTACTCTTGTTTTCCATAATAGCACTCGGCAATATAGTACTCAATACGTGCGCGATCTCGTCCCTCCGAGTAGGAATCCCGAAGCATCTTGAACGCTTCGATTGCGAGATCGTATGAGCCACGAGCATAGTCCGCATAGGCGGCCTGAAATCGCGCATCCCCCTGAGTCCCCATCACCGCAGCAGACCCGTCCGAGTTCGGGGACAAAACTGCTGCCGTCTGAGCAGGCTCCTGTGCAGGTGGGTCCTGAGGTTCAACTACCGGCTTCTCACCAGACAAAGCCATCCTTAGACTGTCCAAACTCTGAAGAGTTTCTTGCTGTTGCTGCTGCAAAAGCCGATTCTCCTCTTCCAACTGTTTCTGCATTATCTCAACTCGGCGGTCATGTTCCTGCGACTTCTGCTCATTCTTGTCGATCATCTCTTTCATCTGGCGCTCTGCATGACCGATCCGTGAATCCATCGTATGCAGCCTTTCCGAAGCACAACCCAGAAAGAAGGTATAAAACGAAGAAAACGCAAGAAGGAAAACGCCTGTTCTCATCGATTTCTGAACCATCTCAAGTCGCGCAAGACCAGAGAACGACACCTGATGTCTCATTCGTACACTCCACACTCACTCAGGAACACTCAAACCGTATTCCCTCATAGCAGTCTTAAGGTGCCTCAAGTTGGCATCGGAGATTGGCACCAAAGGCGAGCGCAGTTCGCCAACATCCGGCCAACAGGGCGCTCCGGAAAATGACGCCTGCCCCGCGAGCAGATTCATGGCCGTCTTCACAGGAATCGGATTCGTCTCCCGAAACAGAGCCTGAATCAGAGGAACCTGCTTGTGATGCAGTCTCCTTGCTTTGATGAAGTCACCAGCCATGGCCAGCCGACACATCTCTGTCATATCGCCAGGTGCAATGTTTGCCGAGACCGAGATGACGCCATCGCCGCCCATCGCCAACACCGAAAGAGTCATGGCATCGTCACCAGAAAACACAAGAAAATCGTCTCGCGTCCTTCGGACGATCTCGCTAATCTGGGTCGTGTTGCCACTGGCCTCCTTAACACCCACAATCAGAGGGTGCTCTGAAAGTCTGACGATCGTGTCGGCTTCCAGATTCACTCCAGTCCTTGACGGAACATTGTAGGGTATGATGGGTAGACCCACTTCATCGGCGATTGCCGTGTAGTGCGCGAACAACCCTGCTTGCGTCGGACGATTGTAGTATGGGGTAATGGATAGGCAGACTGTTGCTCCAGCCTTCTTTGCATGCGCTGTCAGTTCGACTGCTTCACGCGTACTATTGCTGCCTGCCCCCGCGATGAGAAAAGGAACTCTCTTGCCTTGCTTTGAAAGACTCTCAAGATGTTTGACAGCGAATGAGACCACATCCTTGTGCTCTTGATGGGACATGGTCGCAGACTCCCCAGTTGTCCCGCTGACGAGAATGGCGTCAGTGCCTGCCGCAGCATGAATTTCTATCAGCGCCGCCAGCGATTGAAAGTCAACTTCACCTTTGCGGAAAGGGGTCACCAATGCGACCGCACACCCTTTGAACATACCAATCAGACCTCCCGATGTTAAGACAGAACCTAAGGATACGTCTCCTTCCGAGTAGGTTAGCACCTGCGGGCGCGTGGGCTATGCCCACTCCCTAAAACGCTTGCTCAATAAATGACACGCCCCTCTCGGACTCTGTGTCACTAGCAGACAATTAAATCACATTCGGCCACATCGCTATAGTTAGGATACGCAAACGCAAGAACGGGTTCTGTCCTTGCACCTGCGGGTGCAAACCGACCCCCTCAAGGCAGCAACCAAGCCTGAGGTTATTATGAGTTTATAAGGAACAGAATCAAAGTCAAGCAAAAACAGAATGTTGAAGCAGATGAAATTCAACGCGTCAGGGGATATTAGCTTGACACCTTCCAGCGTTGGTTAATATATTCACCAAGCCATGGGGAGGCGGGTCATGCTTCGTACGCCTCAGGAATGACGTACGGATGGTGAGGTGAAATCTTGGCGATACTTCGAATTGAAGCACTGACAAAGGTTTACCGTCGAGGCTTTTGGGGTCGAAGACACAAGGCTCTTGAAAGTCTGAACCTTGAAGTGGATGAGGGCGAGATATTCGGTTTTCTTGGCCCCAACGGTGCGGGTAAGACCACCACGATGAAACTTCTTCTCGGTCTAATCTTTCCCACATCTGGAAATGCGTGGCTCTTGGGACAGCCCATCGGCCAACGTACCACGTTGCAGCGTATCGGTTATATGCCTGAGAATCCCTACTTCTATCGCTTTCTCACGGGTCAGGAGTATTTGTGTTTTTGTGGACGCCTCTGTTTCCTTGACAGTAAGTTGAGGCAGACCCGTGCTGAGGAACTCCTCGACAAAGTTGGCCTCTCCCAGGCGGCAAAGGTTCGAATCGGCGAGTACTCCAAAGGCATGATGCAGAGGGTTGGGCTTGCGCAATCGCTGATGAGTGACCCACAACTGCTTCTGCTCGATGAGCCACTCTCGGGTCTTGACCCCATTGGAAGGAAGGAGATTACCGACGTAATCCTTGAGCTGGGAAAGCAAGGCAAGACCATCTTCTTCAGTTCACATATTCTCAGTGACGTTGAGACCCTCTGCGACCGAATCGGCATCCTCAACCGAGGACGCCTCAGAAGCATCGGCAAAGTCTCAGAACTGGTAGGCGCAAAGGTCACTTCGATAACAGTCGAAGTGGCAGACCTACCGCAAGAACGCCTCGCGGAAATACGAGAGAAGACAACTCGAGTTCAGGATCTGGGTGCCAATCAGGTTCTGCTTGAGGTGCCCGACCAGGAGACCGTATCCCATATTGTTCAGGTGGCGTCTGCAAGCAAGGCACACATTCTTTCCATCACACCACGGAAAGAGAGTCTCGAAGACTATTTCCTTCGAGAGATCAAGGAGGAATCCCGATAATGAGAATCTGGGCGATCGCGCTGAACACTTTTCGCGAAGCCACCCGAAACAGGGTCTTCTACATGATCCTCATCTTCATCGTTCTCATGTTGCTGAGCTCCGCCGCCTTGGGAATGCTCTCTCTCGGGGAACAGGATCGGGTGGTAAAGCATCTGGGACTGTCTGCCATGAACATTTTTGGACTGATGCTGGCAATGTTTGTCGGGGTCGCTCTGGTACATGAAGAGTTGGAGAACAAGACAATCTATACTTTAATGTCTGCGGGAGTCTCTCGCGGACAGTTTCTATTCGGGAAGTTTCTGGGTCTGACAATGACCATCGTGGTCAACATCACCATGATGACTCTTCTACTCACCTTGCTGATATTCATGACTCCTGGTTCACACTTGACAGTAAGCGTCTATCAGGCTGCCTTGATGAGTCTCTTCGAAATGATGATCATCATTGCCATTGCCATTCTCTTCTCCGTCGTCACCTCACCGGTACTGGCGATGATCCTGACCTTTCTGATGTGGGTCATCGGAATGATGTCGCAGAGCCTGCAGTTGTTTGCGCTTCGACTTGGTGAGCTTGGACACTCCGTCGCAAAGTATGTCATCCTTGGAATTCTGTTGTTTCTTCCCCGCCTGGACGTTTTCAATCTGAAGGACGAGATTGTCTATAGCGAGGTTCTCGACTTCCGGTATTTGTACATGTTCTATGGACTGCTCTACACGGGAGCGGTGCTCGCGGTATCGAATTTCATTTTCAGCCGAAAGGACTTCCAGTAGATCATGGCTTGGGCTCGCAAGAAAGTTGTTCGGAGCGTCTTGGTCTGCCTTCTCCTGCTCGCCACTCTCGGCACCCAGATAGGCGTACAGCAACTCCGATCCACCCAGAGGGTCAGAGACTATATCTACCTTGTTCCTGATCTCAAGGCGCTCAAGGTCATCTCGCTCAGTTTCCGGAGCCTCGTGGCGGACATGCTCTGGCTTCGCGCGATCCAGTACTTTGGTGGCTGGTATTCTCAGATGAAGAAGCAACCCATGGGTTTTATCCATCTGATAAACGCTGTCGTGTATCTTGATCCAAGATTCGTTCAGGCCTACAGTTTTGGCGCATTCTGTATCGCGGAAGGTCTGGATGACTATGATGCTGCCGTTGAACTCCTGGTACGGGGGGCTGAGACGAATTCGGAAAACCCACAGGCGTGGCGTCTCATGTTTGATGCAGGATTCATCCGGTTCTACAACCAGAAGCGCAACGAGGAAGCCAAAGAACTTATCGATCGGGCATCCCAGATGCCTGGCGCCGATGAATTCACGAAGAGAACCGCGGCCTACATTGACAGTGTTTCTGGCCGCAGAGACATTGCACGCGAACGCTACAGAGCAATGTATGAAACAGCTGAAACCGAGTTGATCCGCGATTTGGCACTTAAGCATCTCATCCGGATTGAACGGGATGAACACACTGAGATTCTCAAGTCGGCTGTCGAAGAGTTTAAGCGCAAGATGGAGCGTAAGCCCCGTGATCTGAAGGAATTGGTGGAAAAGGGATTTCTCAAAGCAATCCCGTCAGACCCAGGAGGCTCCCAGTACGTTTATGTTGCCAAGTCGGATGTTGTGCTCCTGAAAGAGGTTCTTGACATCGCGCGTGATACTCTCGCCGCAGCGATTAAGACTCAAGCGATTGCTTTTGAGGAAGCTCGTGGCAGGAAACCCCTAAGCCTTCAGGAACTCATTGATGAGAGATTCGTCGGCGCCGATCTGACCGATCCAGCGGGAATGCACATCGAACTTGACCTGGAATCCTATTCGATAATCTTCTCGGAAACACCTGAATCATAGAGTCCACCTCCGCTGGTTTGAGTTGCATGGGTCCGCTTGCCGACACATGATTCTGATGCTATCGTTGTCTAAGAGCATAGGAGAGAGGCTTCTGAAACACCCATGAAAACGCTCCCGAACCAGATCGCAGAGTGGTGTGTCTCGCAGAATCTGCTTTCAGAAGAGTTGTGTCCACAGGTCATCGAACAACTCGCAAGTGCAGAGGCTCTCACCTCTTCATTATTTGAACAGACCAGATATCTGCACGGCCTGACCAGGACATTCAAGCCGCTGACAGAACGGGCTTCCCTAATCCTCTGTGTCTTCAATCAAGGGATTGACTGTAAGAGTTTATCACCAGCTCAGAGGAAGCTGTTGCTTCAATCGCAGACCGACGATTTGAACGCCTTCCAGAAACTCGTTCTTCGAAAAGCACTTGGCCTTGTGCGCCGGATACCCAGGATTAAGACGATCCCAAGGGCTTCAGATACGTCCAACCAGATTCGCTATCACATAGCCCTGCGTACTGCAATCTGTGCCGGTATTGCATCAAACCTTGTCCGACACTCTCCACAAGACAAGGTTGGTGTTTCTGTAGTTGACGAGCCTACTCACATCTCCATTGTCCTGCCTACATCCGAGACAAAGACATCGTTGAGGCGACTTCTGTCACAGTACCTTCGTCTATGGAATCAGTTCGCACCTCGCCCGATCAGGGTTGCTTTTGTTGCATCAAACATTGAGCAGTTACCAAAACCTGTAATGGACTCGACGGTGAATCAGACAGCACGAAGTATTCTGCGGTACCACACTGAGCATATTCTGTCCCTCCAGTACGGACTGCTCTGTCTCGATGATATCGAATATATTCACGAGATGCGCGTTGCGGTTCGCAGACTACGATGCACTCTTCGGGTGTTCAGAAAGGCCTTCACCGTATCTTTGGATGGTTTCAAATCGGCACTTGACTTGATCGGACAGACACTTGGAAAAACCAGAGACAAGGATGTTTTCAATTCCTTTCTCTCCACACTTACGCGGATGCAAACCGCGCTTCCTGCTTCGAGTCTGCAAGCGTTTCTCACTTGGGGAATCAAGACTCGGAGAAGGGATCAGAATGCTCTCAGGAAACCTTCTCTTCTGAACTGCTTTCAGCAGATCAGGTGCCTGTGGTATCCAGTTCTGACCGCCCAGACTCTCGCTTTGCAGCAAATCCAGACCACACAATGGGGCTCGAGGCTTACACGAGATACTACCCCCGGGATTCTGGGCAGGCGTTTGCAGAGAGTACTGCGTTTCGACAGACCACTTAAGGATTACAGTTCAGATCAGTTGCACCGGCTTCGGATCGCCTGCAAGCGATTGCGCTACACATCTGAGTTTCTTTCATGTTTCTACAAAAGCGGACTCCGAGAGATTATCGAGCCAATGAACCTCATGCAGGATCTCCTTGGCGAGGCGAGAGACCTCGAGGAGCACATTCAGAGGCTCCAGGATTTGCTTGATGAGTCTCAGGACGAATCTCTCGAGAAAACGCATACTGACGCCGTTTCATATCTGCAACGGACTCTTTCTGAGAGACGCGAAGAAGTTCTGGAGAAGGCGGCTCAAACCTGGAATCGAATTCGGAGAAGTGACTCCGTAAGAGCCATCAAGCGCTTGATTGCGCAGACCAAGAGCGACAAATAAGTAATTGAACCGATTGGCGAGCCGTTATATAAGACAAGTTGAGGATATGTGCGCTGAGGTACACCGCTGAAATGGATGAGACGAGAGCGGAAGAAAAGGTCCACCGGGAAGTGATACTTGATGAGATTGTAAAGAACTCCCGTTTTGAGAGGATATTCCGCTCCTTTGAAGGTCTACTGGGCAAACAGCTCTGGACTTTTTATTCGCCTGACGGACGGAGACTTCTTCTGCCCCTGAGTGATGCAAAGCAGGAATGTCCTTCCTCACCAGACGACTGGACTTTGGACGACTGCCTTCAATTCGCCCATCCTGACCTCAACAAGGCAAGAACCAGCGCTCGCTATCTCGTGGCCGAGTGTCCGAATA
>JAKQFZ010000230.1 GCA_029558215.1 Candidatus Omnitrophota bacterium | reverse complement strand
TGAAGAAACCGTCATCGGTCTCGCGGGCAAAGCGATCTAGAGTGTCGCGGTATGATTGACGCTCACGCTCACGGTCGGGAACCCAGTCTGTGCACGATGCAACCGTCTGCTCCGCGAGATCGAAAAGCTGAGCCAGGTATTGGGGATCAAGTGTCTTCTCGCAGCGATCCGTCGCCCCTGAACTAGGTGAGTGGTTGCTCATGTGGTGTCACCTCCAGCAACTCATGATGGACCTCTTCTATTCTCGCAAATAGTGCTCCCTTATGGTTCTCAAACTCAGCCAGAGTGTAGAATCCCAATCTGTGGTACAGAATTGGGAAATCATATAGGGCTTGCAGGGAGTCTGCTGCAAAGTCTCTCCTTTCATCTCGAGTAACGGCTGACTTCAGCGCATCAGCATTTTCCGCAAAGTACTGCCTGATGTGAGCCGCAGCTATCCTGTATGGGACAGAACCTCTCTTGCCTAGAGCGATCGGCCCACAATCATAACTGCAGCATCCAAAGCGATCCCATGCGAACCTGCGCCGCAGGTAATCCAGAATTTGGATGTCGGTGAAATGCCTTGGGACTTCATGGCCAAGGTCTATCTTGTTGTATATCGAGGCCAAGATGAAATCCCGAACGTCATCTCGCGGAATCTTCGCGGTGCCGAACTGCACGTCAAAGACGTACTCATGCATTCCCAGCCTGATCCACCAGTAGTTCTGCATGTATTCCCACGCGAGTTCGTAGTCTCCGCCCAAGACCATACGCTCGATCTCCCGCTGCAGTTGCTTTACTCTCGTGTCGAGCGATTTCTTTATGCACTCGGTCTCCGACAGCAGATCTTGGTCAGCGGCATAACTGCCTGCCGGGAGTCTCAGGGCCCCTTTGCCTCCAACATAAGCCTGACCTCTGCCCGCCGGCGATAGTGAGAAGCTCCGCCCGTAGGGAGATGCGATTACGTACACATCGCCCTGGTATTTGCAGGCATCAACGGCATGGCCTGGCTTCGGGTTGTAGTAGTACAGCCACTTCAGGTAGACAAGACGGATTCGCTGAATCTCGATCTCAAACGAACGCCAATCGAATGCCTCGCCTGATACCACCTCGCTATTTACGCGCTTGTTTGGATCTGATCGCAAGACGCCTTCGTGTGCAACTGCGTCTGGCTTCTCATGCGCCTTCTGATTGGGGACGACACCGGAAGTTGGCCGATATGCTGTCTCAAACCCGAGATTCTCGAAGAACACTACTGTCTCTTTGCCCCCTGAAAACCTGGAGCGTTCTACGGGTCTTCCAAACGCAACTTCATAGGCTAGTGCTCTGATATGCTTGGCTGGATAGAGTCTGCCCTCATGCCTCAAGAAGGTGCT
>JAKQFZ010000223.1 GCA_029558215.1 Candidatus Omnitrophota bacterium | reverse complement strand
CCGATGCGATCTGGTTGATGGTCTGTACCGAATAGTATGGATCAAGGAGACGGCTTTCAAGCTCACGAGCCTTGTTCCTGGCTTGCTCCAAGAGCTTCTTCTTCCCGTCCTCCAAGGCTGTCTCGCGCTGCTTGACAGCCTCCTTGTACATCATCCGCGCCGAAAACCCGACGATCAACGCTGACGTCAAGAAGAGGAATACACCCGCCCAGAACGATATCTTTGCCTGAACCGACTTCACCCGATGAAACATAATAGCCCTCCTAAACTCTTTGCTGCTATTTCCTGATTTCGGACACCAAGCGTCCAATGCTTTTCAATAGATTCTCTTTGTCCAACTTGATCAGATATTCATTTATGCCTGCCGTCTTCCCACGTACAATATCTTCATCTGCTGCCAGAGAGGTTAATCCGACGATCGGCAGTTGTGAGAAACGTGACTCGGATCTGATTCTCCGTGTCAACTCCAGACCATTCAGACGCGGCATTTCGATATCCGTCACAACCAGATTCACCTGGTCTGCATTCTTCAGTAGACACTCCCAGGCAAACTCACCGTCTTCAGTTGGGAGGACTTTGTACCCGTCACCCTCAAGGAATCGGGTCACCTGGTTGCGGAAAAACTCAGAGTCTTCAGCCAACAGAATCGTGATCAGGCCTGCATCCGTGGTCTTCGTTGGAGACTGATCCTTCCGTTCGGCAGCCCAGTCCGGTTTGGCACATTCCACGAGTTCAAAAATGTCCACAAGAATTGTGCTGACGCCGTTGATGATGATGGAGCCGAGGATGCCATCCTGGCGGAGATGCGTCTGCTCCTGAATGAGGGCGGCTTCGACCACATCGAGTGGTCCCTGGGCAAGTACCCCTACCTCCCGGTTGGAGACCTGGGAGATCAGGACAACCAATTCACCGGAGAGATCGAACGATGCCACATTCGCCACATCTCCCAACGTAAACAGTGGCAAGTTCACCCCGCCATACTGCATAATGCGCTGCCCCGCCAAGGTCTGCACTTGGGCAGCCTCGATGCGTTCGATACGTTTCACCAGGTTCAAAGGAACTGCGGCAGGCTCCTCCGCGGAGTTTCTGAACAGTAGAAGCGTCTGGGTGTCAGCGAGTGACTCGGCACTTCGAGCGTCGTGAAGTTCTTGAGCCCTGGTACTTCCACCAACGGAGTTCAAAGAGGCGATCGAGGCAAGCCCGCCAACATCAAGAATGAGGGCAACACGGCCATCGCCCATTATCGTTGCCCCGGCATATTCTTTCAGGCTCTTGAGATGCTTTCCAAGAGGCTTGACGACAATCTCTACGGTTTCATGGAGTCTTTCGACAACCAAGCCGTAGGTGATGGGGCCTGCAGAAACGATGACAATATTGAGATCACTGTCGGCACGGTATCTTCGATCGCTGCCCAGGCGGTTCTCTGAGGTTTCCTGCTCGGAGTCTGATGGAATCTCAGCGCTCTCAAAGAGACCTTGCTTTCTACTCCGCCGATCCGCAAGGTTTTCTCGCCGGTCTGGCTTTCGGAGCCCGTCTTTGGGATCGTAATATGTTCGCTCAATTCCGAGCACTTCAGCCAAGTGAACAATCGGCACAAGAGTATCCCTCAGCAGTAACACCTGCGCCTCTCCGACCGTCTCTATCCTCTTCTGAATGTCGGCAACCGGGATTCTTATCAATTCCTGCACCCCGACTTGGGGAATGGCGAATCGCTGATTCTCGCATGACACCAAAAGGCACGGGATAATCGCGAGTGTCAAAGGTAAACGAATTCTGAATTTGCTTCCGCCTCCCACAGCAGTTTCGATTTCCACGGTTCCACCAAGTCTGTCAAGATTGGTCTTGACGACATCCATTCCCACACCCCGTCCGGAGACATCCGTTACTTTTTCAGCGGTTGACATTCCTGGCAGGAAAATCAGAGAAAGCAATTCGCGCTTGGACATGGCGCGAACCTGCTCCTGGGTCATTAAGCCCCTCGAAACAGCACCAGCAGCAATCCTATCTACATCTATCCCCTTGCCGTCGTCGGAGATCTCAATGACAACCTGCCCTGCCTCGTGATAGGCGCTCAATTGCACCTGGCCAACGGGATCCTTTCCCTGTGCCTTGCGCACGTCCGGAGTCTCGATGCCATGGTCAACCGAGTTTCGTACCATGTGTGTCAAGGGATCGCTCAGTCCCTCGATAATCGTCTTGTCCATCTCGACTTCTTTACCGGACAGGTCCAGTCGGACTTCTTTGCCCAGACTCTTTGCCAGATCGCGAACGACGCGCGGGAACTTATTGAAGATGTTTCCAATGCTCTGCATCCGCGTTTGCATGATGGCTTCTTGAAGCTCGGAAGTCACGAGATTGATTCGCTGAGCGCTGGCTTGCACAGCGCGCGTCTCTCCGATCCCGAGCGCCTCAAGCAGCTGATTTCTGCTTAACACCAGTTCTCCCGCAAGGTTCATCAAGGCTTCCAGCAACTGTACCTGGACCCGGAGAGAAGTATCTTGAGATGTGGACGATGGTTCACTCGGTGCTTTCTGCTGGGCAGGCACTTTTGGTAGATCTCTCTCAGGCTTGTGGTCAGCCGGTTTCG
>JAKQFZ010000204.1 GCA_029558215.1 Candidatus Omnitrophota bacterium | reverse complement strand
GCGATGGAACATCCCGAGGCGGCATTCATTATGCCACTACATCCCTTGGTCCGACAGGCCGCGACTTCGTTCAATATGAAAAAACGAGTGGTCGCTACACTCAAGGCTCAGTCCAGCGACGTACTCCCAGGTCGATACGAGTTTGCCATTTATCAATGGCGGTTTCACGGGATCAAGGAAGATCTGGTCCTGCGGCCAGTCGCTTCCACTGAAGCGGTCACATTACATCTTAGCCGTCTTCTTGAAAAGGCAACTGACCTCCCTGTCGATGATCCGAAAGAAGCCGATCCGGCTTGTTGGGATGCCTTAGACGGTCAACACTACAGTCTCTGGTCCGATGCACGGGTAAAACATAGGCGAAGAACGCAGGAATTGGCAGAGTTTCGCCGGGAGAGCCTTACAACGAGTCATCGGGCGCGGATAGCGCTTCTTGAGGAACAGCTTAGACAGGCCAGCAACGAAAAAATTCAGAAAATGCGCCAGTCTCAAATCTCTGCGGCCGAGGCGGACTACGCCAGGCGCATTCAGGATTTGGACATCGCCATGGAAAGGGCGGAGATAACCGCAGAGCCGGTGGCATACGGAGTGATTCAGATCGTTGGAGATACGCCTCATGCCGAGTGATTACGACAAAATACGTGCCGACAACATACTCGAATATGGCCAAGGAACACGTCATCTATCCTTTTTGGGCAGGCTATATACGGATAGGACGCATTTCATTTTCGAGCTTCTGCAGAACGCCGAGGATGCTGGTGCATCGAAGGTCCTCTTCCAACTTGTAGAAGACAGGCTCGAGGTCCTTCATGACGGCCGCCTATTTGATGAAAAGGACGTACGCGGCATTTGCGGGGTCGGTGAAGGAACAAAGACTGAAGATCTCACTCAGATCGGCAAGTTCGGGATCGGCTTCAAGTCAGTCTACGCATACACAACTACACCTGAAATTCACTCAGGCGATGAAAGCTTCAGAGTCGAGAACTACGTTCGGCCATATGCCGTTCAGCAGCAAGACATCGGAGATTCATGGACAACCCTCTTCGCCTTTCCGTTCAACAAAGAGGATGTGGAACCGGCAATTGCATGCAGGGAGATCAGTACAAGACTGTGTAAGCTAAGCGCCAGGACACTGCTTTTTCTTCGTAAGATCAAGGAGATCGAATACAGATTACCGAATGGGATCGGTGGTGTTTATCTGCGGGACGAGACTAAGCGAGGCGGTGCACGCGAAGTAACGGTAATTGGGCAGAACAACGGCGAAGATGAAAGCGAGAGTTGGTTGATATTTGAGCGCCCCGTGGATGTGCCTATCCCTGGCGAGGATTGCCCACGTCAAGTCCCGGTAGAGATCGGTTTTCGCCTTCAAGAGAACGAGAGGGAACAACGGGAACAAGTGGTAAGAACAAAGGATTCACCACTTGTGGTCTTCTTCCCAACTGAGAAGGAAACCCGATTTGGATTCTTGATTCAAGGACCATACAAGACCACGCCGGCAAGGGACAATATTCCGAAAGAAGACGATTGGAACGCGACATTGGTGCGCGAGACTGCGTGTCTTATGGCTGACGTATTGCCGCAGTTCAAGGACCTTGGTCTATTGGGTGTCTCGCTGCTTGAAGCATTGCCAATAAGGATGGAAGACTTTCCTCCAGGCAGTATGTTTCTGCCTATTGCCACCTCGGTTCGGGAGTCTCTTGCAGGTAAAGAACTGCTGCCCGCAGATGATGGCAGCTTCGTCTCAGCGCGGAATGCGAAACTTGCTCGTGGCGCTGACCTCAGAAAACTGCTGGATCATGAACAGCTCCGCACACTCTTTCAATCAGAGGCAACTGTGAAGTGGCTGGCCGGCTCCATTACTCAGGATCGAACCCCGGAGCTACGCACATACTTGCTTAATGAACTGGAGGTCGAGGAGATCACGCCCGACAGCTTTGCCCGAAGAATCACCCAGTCTTTCTTGTCAATACAAGTCGACGAATGGCTGTCGGAGTTTTATAGGTACTTATCTGGCCAAGAGGCGCTTTGGCGTTCTCCAAGGTGGTCTGGGGATTCGGGAGGTCTTCTCCGTTCCAAGCCCATTGTCCGCCTTCAAGATGATAGTCATGTGATACCTTTTCGGGCTGACGGCACAACTCCAAAGGTCTTTCTGCCTCCTCCGGAAGACACCGACTTCCCGATTGTGAAGCGGTCGATT
>JAKQFZ010000197.1 GCA_029558215.1 Candidatus Omnitrophota bacterium | reverse complement strand
GTCCTCGTCGTCTTCGTCCTCGTCGCTGTCGTCGTCTTCGAGGTCGTCGCCCTCCTCTTGGTCACTGTCCTCTTCGAGGTCGTCGCCCTCCTCGTCTGGGTCGTCACCCTCGTCTTGCTTGGGCTCTCCTGGCAGGGGTTTCTTTGGGTCTTTGACCCCTTCAGAGAAGAAAGTCTTCTCGATCACGCCCTTGGTTTCTTTCGCCACCCCCGCAAGGAACTCTTCTGGTTTGATCTTTTTGATAGCCATCACGGACCTCCAATCAGGAACAAGGTTCTCTTTGCTCTCGTTTGCGCAACGTAGAGCAGGTTCTGCTCTTCTGGTTTATCTGATCGAAAAGTGGTTTCAAGAAGCCACACCCGATCTGCTTCAAGTCCCTTCGCGCGATGCGCGGTTGTGAACAAAACGACGCCGCCAGACTTTTTTTGATCAATGCACAAAAGCTGGAGGGCTTCCTCTACGCCTTTGGAAGAGGAATGTTTTTCAAACAGAATGCGCATGCACTCCAATTTGTCAACCAAATCGTTTTGAACAGTGTCATCCTCCAGAGTTTTGGAAAACTCAATTTTCTTCGAGAGTTCCTTCTGGATGTGAAGAAATACACTGGCGTCGTCATTCGTCACGGACTTCGCGTCATTGACGATTTCCAAGAGATCTCTGCCGAGATCTTTGCCAGCAATTCTAGCTGGAATTCCGGCAGATATGGCTTGTAGGCAAAGGCCAAGAAGCGGAGCATTTTTTCTAGAAATGACGAAATCACCTGGAATGAGTTGCTCCATGTCCAGGGTGTCCACCGAGGAAACTTCTCCCAGTGGATTGGAGTCTCCCGCCTCCAAGTCTGGAACAAGTTTCTGAGCAACTTCCACGATTTTTTTGGCACACCGATAGGTAACTGGAAGACGAAAAATCTTGGAGTTGAACTTGTCGTTCAATCGATCAAACGCTTTGGGATCGGCACCTCGAAATGTATAAATCGATTGTTTGGGGTCACCCACAATGACGATGCGACCACCAGGACGAAGTGCTTGAGAAACAAGCTCGACTTGGGCAGCATTCCAATCTTGTACTTCATCCCCGAGAACGAAGTCCCACTGCTCGGTGGGGAGCTTCATTGATACGGGAGCCCAGAGTTGATCGTCGTAGTCGATTTCCGTGGAGTTTTCGATTTCTTTCTTGGTGATGCTCAGTGCGCGATTCACCAAAACAGAAATCTGACGCAAGGCTTCTTTGACTTGTTCCTCCTCGGTACCAATCATACGGTCAGACTCTTCGAGAAAAAAGAGAGGGTTGATGCTCAACGCGTTCAAGAGAGATTGGGTGTTGGAGTTCATCGTGTTCTTGTAACGACCGATGATCTTCAGAAACTCGTTTCTTCGAGTTGTTTGGGAAGGGTGAGGAAAGAAAGATTCACCTCGAAGAATCGACCTTGCCAGCGAGTTTGAGGTTGGCTTTTTATTGCCGAAGGATTGCACGATGGCTCGATGGCCGAGGCCATTGAGCGTCATCACGTCACACCCCTTACGAACTCGCTTGGAAAGCTCCGTCGCAATATCGGTATTGAAGGCCAACACCAAGACCTTGGTGTTGGCCGGCAATCGCCGCGTGATTTCCTCGATCAGCGTCGTCTTGCCTGCACCTGCGCGAGCAATCACGCCAATGTTCCCTTGACCAAGCTCGACTTCTCGAAAGATCGCCTCTTGGTAACTGGACCACGAGGTGTTTCCGAAAAGATTTTCTTGAACAGGAGCTAGCGTTTTTCGTCGCATGGTGATCCAAAAATGGTTCTGAAGTTTTCCGAAGGAGATCGGTCCAAGTCGACCTTTTTCTTGGCCAGTGCAATCAAGTTGCAGACCAATTCAGATTGACTCAATCCTGTAGCCAAACAAACATCGGCCAAGTCACTCGCTTCGTTCTCGTCAAGGAATAGGCTTTTTCTCTGTTTCTTGCTTGGCATCGTCCCTCGCAAAATCAAAGATCGGCCTGGCGCGTCCCTGGATTTGCACGGGATTGATAGAAAAAAGGCCACCTCCTGAATAGTTGCAAGGGCCTTCGCCTTTCCCCGTAAATGCATCTCGGGCTTCCTTCATCCACCTTCCTACACAAGAGAACGCAAAAGCTCCCTCTGGAGCACCTACTCGCAAGTAATCCTCAATACTTGCAACGTACCCGCAGGCTGGGCATTTGAACTTCCACTGGCGTGGATTTTTTCCAAAGAGAGAGACACCAAGGGCTTCCCATTCTTCTCTGGAGATGCTTTTTCTGGGTTCAGGTTTCGGAATCTGTGGTTTTTTTGCCATGAGCGAACCCTTGAAAAGTGTATGCCGCCACGCAGGCTTGGGCAAAAATTTCCTCCATCCCTTCGCAAGGAATGCCCTCAATGATAACTTCGTCATCTTCCGTGATGGCGATAACATAATCAGTGGACACTGCCACAACCATCGTTCCATCGAGCAGCACCATGTGGGCCTCCTTCTCAGACTGTGACCAAAATCCCGCGAATTGGACCATGACAACGGGGACACCCCCCCTGCTCTGGCTTGGGCAAGACTTCCATATCTTGGTTCCACCCACACCATTTGCCCGAGATTTTGACCTCCTCAATGTGTCGACACTTCTTGTTGTAGGAGAACCCCTTGCAGGTACAGCTCCACTCGTATTTGACACCTTGATTGGGACTGGCTCCAAAGATCACGTGGTACGTGTCGCCCTTGCTCCCTCGAACCGTCGTCTCAAAAAAGGTATTGCTTTCGCAAATCCATGTGGACTCTGTGTTCATCTGTCGCCTCGTGTTCTTGGGTTATATGGCAGGGTGCCACCCTATCGCAACGAAAAAAAGTTATCCTAGTTACGATTTCTCTCTTACGTTATGGATCCAAGTAATTTTTCCGGCAACATATCGTGACTTCTTGACCAGGACCACCTGGTGACTAGGTTGCCTCGGCAAGATGAACAAAGCACCTCTCGTTGGCTTGGCAGTTGGAGACGCGCTTGGGATGCCTTTCGAAGGCAGCAAGCAAAGCGATCCGTCGCTATTGTGGTGGGATGGGTTGTTCCACGCTGGAGAAGACCACCGCTTGAAACCAGGCCAATGGACCGACGATACCCAGATGAGCTTGGTCTTGAGCGAAGCTATTCTAGAAGACCCAAAGAACTTCGACCCGATTCGAATCGCGACTCGTTACGCTGCGTGGTCTCACAATGAGCATCCAATTGGACCCGCCCGAGGCATCGGAAAGGCAACCAGGGGTGCGCTCAGCAGATTCAGAGCGACTGGCAATATTTCACCAGACCGAGAATCCCTCGGTACGGGACCTGTGATGCGGTGTACCCCGATCCTCATGGCCTACCATTGGCAGCAAGCCAAGGGCCACCTGCTCACGGATGGAGTGATTACCCACGGCTCCCCTTTCATTCAAAATCCTTTGTTGGTCTTTGGTTCTTTCTTGTCGTCACTTCTGATGGATCAGAAGATGTCGCTCGTCGTACACCAATTGGCCAATACTCTTCCAGGCGGAGCGATGCAGACCATTGCTACTGCAGTGGACGCAGCGTTTGCTTGTATCGTGCGCACCGACAGTTTTGCGGGAGCGGTCCAAATGGCAGTCCGACTCGGAGGAGATACGGACACGGTGGCTGCGTTGACAGGTGCCTTGGCTGGGGCGAAATACGGATTGGAAGGGATACCCGATCAATATCTCAATGGGTTGGAGTCTTTCGATAAAATTCTCGAAATCAACGACAAGCTGATGAAAGTTCGGGATGTCGATGTCTTACTTGAGCAAGGTCGAAGATGTGCTGAAGCAGTTTCAAGATCCAAAGACGAAGATGCAAGAGCAACTGGAACGTCACATGGTTTTCATGGCCAGTGAAATGGATTTCTGCATTGGCAACATTGTGAGAATTTCAGAGAACTTCTCTCAAGATTTGAAGAGCTTCTCAAGCTCGGTCAACTCTGACCAGCTCCCAACGATAATTGGCGCGACCATGATCCCTGATCTGTACAAAAATCTTGGGCGACTCTACTCCGATAGGACCACGCTGCGGAGGCTCATGTCGATCACACATGGAAAGATGGCCTTGGATAAGTTCGATAGCCTGCTGAGAGAGACATTAGACAGCCCGAGAAATCCGCTCGATATCCGACTACGAAAATTCCAAATCAAGAAAGCACGAGAGAATGCTGTATCGAATCCTTGTAAAAATCATTGGAGATGGGCACACCGAAGAGATCACGTTTCGTGGAGATGTGATTGGTTTTCTGTGGACCCGAAGGGAATGGTTTTCTGCGTGCAGCATCCATCGGTTTGCATCCAAGGGGCTGCCCAAGTGCAAGTTGTGTAGACATGGACAATACATCTACTCCTGGAAACATCGAGTTGGATCTTTTGCGCTGACTATCGACGCATGGATCGTGAACTTTTTGAAGATCAACTACAATCCATACAATGGTGATTGGAACAAGCCGTTCAATCCTTACCGAAAGGATCTTTGGTAAGATGTCTGGCGCTTCACCACATCGTGCTTTCTCTTTGGGGGAAGTATCCTTGGCCATTCTTGTTGGAGACAACAGAAGTGTTCTTTCCAGTATCCCAGAGAATTCTATCGACAGCATTGTGACAGACTCTCCCTATGGATTGAAGTTCATGAGCAAGTCTTGGGACAAAAATGTCCCTGATAGAAACCAATGGGAGTTGTGCTTCCGTGTCTTGAAGCCAGGAGGCTTTCTTGTAAATTTTTCCAACGCCAAGACCTACCACAAGATGGCTTCTCAAGTGGATGATGCTGGCTTCGAAATTCGCGACATGTTGATGTGGGTCTACTCCAGCGGAATACCAAAATCGAAAGGATGCCTGAGTCCAGCTCATGACCCAATCATCTTGGCCAGAAAACCTTTTGAAAGGTCTCTGAAAAAGAACAAGGAGCGCTGGGGAACTGGGGATCTCCAAGTAGAGAGATGTCGAATTCCATTCGAAGGACAGGGATCCGCGAAAGACGGGAGGTTCCCGAAGAATTTCTTGCACGATGGGAGTGAAGAGGTTTCCAGCTTCTTCCCAGAAGCTCCTGGTTCGATGGCTCCCGTGACGAAACGAAACGGACCTAAATTCAAAAATACCTATGGTAAATTTCACGGCATCGAGGAGAAAGGGAACAACGTCCGAGGGGATACAGGATCTGCGTCCAGATTTTTCTATTGCGCCAAGCCAAGTCCAAGTGAACGTGGATCTGGTAACACGTGGCCGACCGTGAAACCAATCATGCTGATGCGGTACTTGTGCCGACTTGTTACTCCACCTGGAGGATTGATTCTTGATCCATGGATGGGAAGTGGAACAACTCTCATTGCCGCAACCATGGATGACTTTTCGAGCATTGGAGTAGAACAAGATCCAGAGGCCATTGAGATCGCAACGAACCGAATTCGAGACTTCCTAGGAAACCAGAAGAAATGCTTGTGAAAATTACCAATTTTTGTTCCATGGGGTGTTCGCATTGCATGGAAAACAGCACCATTCAGGGGGCTCACATGACACGTGAAGTCTTCCTGAAGACTCTCAAGTTTGTTCAATCCGTGGAAATGATGGCCTATTCTGGAGGGGCTCCCCGCCTTTTGTTGCTCTCTGGCGGAGAATGTACGGAACATCCAGATTTCCTCTGGTTTCTTCAGACTGCCGAGGAACATCGGTTTCAGATCCTCTTGATCACCAATGGCATGTGGTTGAACCGAGAGGACATTCGAAGCGAGATCCTTCGTCCAGGTCGAGAGATCTTGGTTCAAGTGACCAACGATCTTCGGTTCTATCCTTCTGCCCCACCGAAGGTAGAGGATCGTAGAATCAGCTACGTTGATCGATTGACAAACCTTCTTCCACTGGGGCGAGCTATGGACAAAAATGGGGTTCGAAAATCCATATCCGATAGCGGATTGCCTTTGAAGAATGCACCGAGTAGCTTCAACTTGCGCTCCATGACTCGATCTTTTGGGAGTTTTTCCAAGGCCGTATCTTACGCTAGATTGCGAGCAGCTTCAGGCATGAGCGGTCATTGTTCTCCATCCGTCAGCAGCGATGGGTCTGTGGTCGCTGGAGAAACCAACCTTTGCTACGTGCTTGGAAGTGTCTACTCAACGGAAGAGCAACTGACATCTAACGTTCTCAACATGGGGTCTTGCAACCGGTGTGGTCTTGAGAGTAATTTGTTGCCCACGCATCGGGCAGCCATTGGCTTGGAATGATGTCTTATCGCAGTGCATACGACGATGATGGGACAATCTCTGTTGTCCACGAAGGAGAAGAACTTCCTGACACGAGTCTTCCTATCCCTAACCTTTACATGAATGTGCAGCAGATCGCTTGCGACGATGAACTTCTGGAAAAGCTAAGTCATGCCATTTCGGCGAAGGAAGCAATCCAAATCATTTGCCAAACCCAATACTTCATCGAATTGCGACATTACTTTCGATTTCACGCTCATTTTATTCGATCCGTTTTCGACAGCATATTTGAAAGAGCAATACTGGCAGATCTTTATTTTGGAACTCCAATAGGAATTCATCCATTGGACTTGTGCTTGTGCTCTCTGCTAATTTCATACCACTTGCTGAGTCCAAATAAATGTGAAATCCGTGTGAGAGAATTCTTGGAAATCCTTGATTTTGATTGCTTCCACACGAAAAGATTGTTCGCTGATATTCGCGCCTGAGGAGATGTCATGGGCCTAGATTGCACAGCCTACGATTCGGTCAATCTTGTCGAGAAAATTTCCCTGGCTCAATTGAATGAGCTTGCAGACAGAGACGATCTCTATGAGCGTGTGGACTTGACCTTTTTGTTCAACCACAAGGTCTTTGCAGATCGTGGAGATGGTCTTCCAGATGGGTTCTACTCATTTGGAAAAAAAATCGAGTTCTGTGCTGGATCCTACGGTGGATACAGCCATTATTACCGGGAATCTCTTGCTAAGATCTCTGGCATCTCTTGTGACGAGATCTACCAAGACCCTGAAAAATACAAAAATATTCCTTTCTTTGAGCAAATCAAATTTCCAGACAACGAAGGATTTTTGGGACCGCGAACCTGCAAGAAGTTGCTGGCTGATTACGAGAATTATCGCATCAATGTCAGAAAGATCATGAAGAAGGCTCAGTATAATTGGTTTGAAACCTACGATGAGTTTCTTCGAGGATTGAAATTCGTCGGAGAAAATGGAGTCCTTAGATTTCACTAACCCAAAAGAAAGCCAGTCCACGCTTCACCACGAATCTTTTCTTGAGGGATGGGAGGTTCATGAGTGCTTGATGGCTTGATGATCTGCTTGGCGCACGTTCCCCTCGGATTCGGTTTTCTTGTTGCCCAGCGTACGAAGGGTGTCCTCGGGCGTGTTTCGGTTCTCCGCCACCGCTTGGCGCACGCGCCAATCGTCAAGCCTCCACGTGCGGAACACGTGCTCAATGAGCCCCACGTCGGCCGTCCTTCCCACCACGTGGGGCAGGCTCGATCAGGGCGTGGAGAACGAACAGAGGATGCGCCGCCACTTCCTCGGGGAACGCTTCCGCCAACGCCACCAGCAAGCTCGTGTCGAGCGTTCCGTCCTCGTCCGTGGGAAGGACGTGGGGATTGTCCAAGACGGCACGTCTAACCTCTGCCTTGGGGTGCTCGACCAACGCCTCCAGGCGCTCGAAGGGCGTCGCAGGATGGCGCGCTTCCGCCACGAGGGCCTCCACCTCAGGGCTCACGCCAAGCCCCTGGCAGCGAGGGCTTCTTTGGCCGACTCTTGGACATCCCATTTCGATTCGGTGGCTGGGTTGCTCAAGACGCGCAAGACGTCGGCTGGCGTGTTTGGGTTGGACGCCACCGCCTCCCGCACCCACCACGAGGATTCGGTCTCGCAATTGCCCAGCGTGCGAAGGAGGTCCTTGGGGGTGTTCGGGTTCTTCGCTACTGCTTTCCGCACAGAGCCATTCGTTTCGGTTCTTTCGTTGCCCAAGGTTCGCAGGACATCGACGGGCGTGATCAGGTTGCACGCCACGGCATGTCGGACATCATCTTCGCCTTCTGTGGCCTCGTTACCCAAGGTACGCAGCAAATGAATGGGCACGCTGGGGTTACCAGCCACCGCTTTGCGCACGGACCACCACAATTCCGTTTCTGGGTTGCCTAGAAGGAGAAGCAGGTCGACGGGCGCGTTTGGGTTCGCCGCCACAGCGGATCGAACCAAAGAATTCTCGTGACCCCACCTATGGAACAGGGTCTCGATCAGCTTTACGTCCTTCATTCGTTTCACCACGTGCCTCACCACCCTTTGCATAAACTCAGTGGGCTCGACCAGGGCGTGCAGGACGAACAGGGGATGCACCGCCACTTCCTCGGGAAATTCCTTTGCCAACGCCTCCAGCAAGCTCGTGTCGAGCGTTCCGTCTTCGTCGGTGGGACAGACGTTCGGGTTGTCCAGCAACGCGCGTCGTACCTTTACCTTGGGATGCTTGACCAACGCCATCAAGCGCTCGAAGGACGTCGCGGGATGGCGTGCTTCTTGGACGAGGGCCTCCAGCTCGGAATTCATGGGAGACCTCGTTCCACGAGCGCCTTCTTCGCGGCTTCGCGCACGTTCCCCTCAGATTCGGTCTTCGGGTTGCCCAAGAGGCGAAGGGTGTCGAGGGGGGTTCTGGGGTTCCTCGCCACCGATTGGCGCACGGTCCGCGAGGATTCGGTCTGTTGATTGCCCAAGAAGCGAAGGGTGTCCTCAGGTGTGTTCGGGTTCGACGCCACCGCTTTGCGCACGTACCACACGGATTCTGTCGCTTCGTTGCCCAGGGTTCGAAGGACCTCGGGGGGCATGTTCGGGTTCCTCGCCACCGCTACGCGCACGTCCCCCACGGATTCGGTGACCTCGTTGCCCAAGGATCGAAGGAGGTC
>JAKQFZ010000187.1 GCA_029558215.1 Candidatus Omnitrophota bacterium | reverse complement strand
GACGGACACAGGCGGATTTCGTTTTGCCAACACCTCTGGAAGGGCGCTGCGTGCCGCGGCGGCTTTGACCGACGCAGGCGCATCGCCTGAGAAACTCTTTGAACAAGTATATGAAAGTAATTCCTGGTCGCGGATCAAGATATTCGGAGACATGCTCGCTCGTGCAGAGAGGCGGCTCGATGGCAGAATTGTCTACAGCGTTCTGCCACGGGAGGTTTTCGATCGCGCACAAGCGGACTCGGATGAGATAGAAGGTTTTGTGGAATATCTCCGAACCGTGGACACGGTGCTGATGAGCCTTCTGTTTCGGGAAGTCGAAAAGAAGGTCAAGGTCAGTCTGCGTTCCAGAAACCAGGTCAACGTGGCGGATTTCGCCTCGGAGTTTGGAGGTGGCGGTCACATGTACGCCGCGGGATTTGTCTCCACGGACAATCTTGCGGTCGTGGTCAGAGACACACTCGAACACGCAGAGCGTTTTGTCGCTCGGTGCGTCGGCGCGTTGTGTCCCTGCCCTCAGTGATCCCAAGCGAGCAATATCAGAGCAGGGTAGCACCTGCGGGTGTGTGGGCGATGCCCACTCCCTTGGACGCTAACTCAGTAGACAACAAGCTTGTTCTGAACTGAGTGTCGCCAGGGAGGATTCAAGGAAGGCAAAAGAACGTGTCCCTCTGCAGTCAGCCAGAATCGAGGACACATCTGTAGCAGACCGGTCGGAATCGTCTGCCGCAGCGCAAGGGACAGCGGTTTTTCGTCCGGAAGGGAGAGGCAAACAAAATGGGATCGGTTTTCGAACTCGATGATAACAATTTTGAACTTGAAGTGACGCAGGCCAAAGGTGTGGTGCTGGTGGATTTCGCGGCCGAGTGGTGTGGGCCCTGCCAGCGACTGGCTCCCATCGTCGCAGAAATCGCCAAGGATTATGCCGGCAAAGCCAAGATAGCCCGCATGGATATAGACAACGCACGTAAGACGGCGACGACATTCGGAATCATGAGTGTTCCAACTCTGATCATTTTCAAGGATGGTAAGGAAATCTCCCGCAACGTCGGGTTGATTCCAAAACAGAATCTTGCTTCATTGCTGGATTCTGCTCTGGCTTGAACTCAGGCAGAGAAGGAGGTGAGTGGTTGTGGCAGCAAAAGCGAAGACGGTTAAGAAAGCCGCCAAGAAGGTCGTGAAGAAAGCGGCGAAGAAGGCTTGTGCGAAGAAAGCCTGCGCGAAGAAAGTCGCGAAAAAGAAGTAAGGCACCTTGACACTTTGTTGACGGAAAACTTGGATGGGCGCTCGTCGTTCAGATGCTGACCAGGCTTATGGCCGGCGAGCCCTCTCCTTGGAATTCCTGCAATTGGCCCGGCTTCCGGTCCTGATGGGTTGTTCAAATTCACAGGACCGGAAGTCGGGAGGTACTGTACCAAGGTGCCCGACTTGTCTCTATGATTCCCTGACCAGACAAACACAAAGGTGGATATAGCTCAAGTGCCTTGTTGTGTTTGTTTGCTCAGCATCAATGATTCTCTGTCTCACTGATTCGAGTTCTTCGATCAGGAAGTCTTTTTCCTATCTTTTCGACCTTCTCCTTTATACCACTTTGATAAGGCTCTACGCAAGTATCTACCTGAATTCAACAGAAACATCTTCTCAGAGAGCAGGTTCTGATCTGTTTCTGTCAACCAATGGGGGGCAAGCTTCGCCTTCAGTTTGGCGAGGACGCGTCGGTCAACCTTTTCCATATAACGGCAGAACCAGCGCCACGGCCCAATGGTCTTGTCCGAAAAGGACACGGCCGTGGCAAAATCTATCAGATAAGGCGCCATATCCTGGGTGACAAGGATATTCTTGAAACGCAAATCTCCATGTACCACGCCACGCTGGTGCATCTGCTGAAGAAGGAGCTCAAGGCGATCGAAAAAGACCTTGGGAAGATCCTTGCCTTTGAACTTATTCAAGACTGTACCGGCTATGTACTCAAGGACGATCCCACAGGAGCCGTGGAAGCCAAAAAAGAACGGTATTCCCTTGATTCCATTTAGTTTGAGATAGATTCGAGATTCTCGGTGCAGAGCGTAGGCACCGACAGTCTTCCGAACATACCAAGGCTTTTGAGAATAGTCCTTGAGAATTCTCACCCCGCCAGAGTGATCAAGAAGGCCGATCCAGGGCTTGAATCTCTCGGGTGGTTGAAGCAGCCACCGAACCGTCTGAGTGTCACTCTTGTCCATGATCGGTGTCCATTGATATTGCTTCCACTCCATCAGAATCGGTCTGTGCTCCCGACCGGAGATGGAAGATAACTCATTGGTTATCCGTTAGTAAAACCAGATTATCTCGGTGAACG
>JAKQFZ010000181.1 GCA_029558215.1 Candidatus Omnitrophota bacterium | reverse complement strand
GAAGAGATTGCACGAAACAATGATCTGAAACTGAACCAGTTGGCGGTTCTCTGGTTGTTGGGCAAACCACATGCGACAACAGTCATCCTGGGTGGCTCCAAATCCGAACATTTCACTCAGATCTATGAAATCGCTGACAGGACTCTTCCTGAGTCCGTCGTCAAGGAGATTGACGATCTTTCCTCATGCCGAATCTATTGTCCCTTTGCCAACCAACCCTTCCGAATGGGACCAGGCCTGAGAAAAACGTTCTGAGCTGGTCAGCACCTGCGAACAGAAACGTGCTTGGGTGGGACTACCGGTAGTCAACGCAGTATTGCTGAGCAACACTACTGAATTCTTCAAAGGAAAGATCCGAAAGATATCTCGGCAGAATTCGTGGATAGGAATCATGTCGGCTTGCTTGTCCGATCACAGCGAAGGAACGTTTTGGCGCTCGCTGTCCGATGAGTTCGCAGCCGTCCTCAATGCGAATGTAGGCCGTGGCTGAACCGATTCCATAGGCAGCATCCCGAATTCGATAGCTGGTGTTGGCCTGCCATCGGGAAGGCGGCGTAGAGTCGAAGAAGACTCGGTTCAGCTGAATCAGTTCGCCTTGGTACTCATCCAAACCGTTCAGTACACTTTCCCGATAGGCTGACACAGTCAAAGGTTGGACAGGCTGCAATGCTTCTGTTCCCAAAGCAGCACCTGGGTCTCCGTTCAAAACGATCTGCCTGACTCTGTGGTCTGTCATCAGAGTGCCAGTGATACAGAGCACATCTCCCGCTGCATAATTGCGAGTGGTCTTCTCCGGTGTGTTGTCCACGACGATTCCTGCAGTACCATCCTGGAGCCAGAACTGTCGTCGCTCATAGTTGACTGGGCCAATGGGAGTATGCACCACGGCTGTCACCCCCACGACCGTACCGTTCGGCAGTGTCCTTGCCTCTGCCAGATTCCCAACCCAATGCACCAGGGGCAGAACGGAGTTCGGAGCCCCCTCTGTGGGGGAACCGGATTTCCAGTTGGAACCGTTGTCGAGATCCTCCCCCATGAGCTGAACGGATCTCCCCAAGTCTGCCTCTGCTGATGGCCCTGGGTCGGTGGGGTTAGTGCCATCGTTGGGCCAACCCGCCCATGGCGAACACAGGGCAAGTTCTGAGTCGGTGCCCCCACTGTAGACCATGAAGTCGTGGACTCGATCAACAAGTTTGTCATGTGTTGAGTCAACGTCTTCATGCAGGGAAATCGGTTCACCGAGATTGGACAACTGACTCTCGCTGCGATTCATGTAGAAATGATAGACCGGACCTGTGGAATCGTTCTCACCCGGACCAATGTGAATGACAATGAACTCCCCGGTGTT
>JAKQFZ010000352.1 GCA_029558215.1 Candidatus Omnitrophota bacterium | reverse complement strand
AACGCCCCTACGTTTGCACGCAGCCTCTTCCGCCTTGGCCAGGGCCCGTCCCTTGACTTCCGTGCGAGAAAACCTATCAGGTTGTTATAATGATGTGAACCTTCAGCAAGGATGGAGCTCTATGGAACACACTGATGTCTTGTCGACATTGCCGATATTGCCGGTCAAGCGAACAGTCTTGTTTCCTGGGGTCATGATGCCCTTGACGATAGGGCGCGAGCGATCGATTGCCGCCGTGAACGCGGCGATGAAGACCGAGGAAAAGATGATCGTCGTGGTGGCTCAACGAGATCCTCAAAAGGAGGAGCCTAGGTTATCGGACCTTTATTCCATCGGCACAAAGGCCATGATCAAGCAGCTGGGTCAGGCATCCGAAGGAACCATTCACGCCCTGGTCCAGGGATTGGACCGGGTCGTGATCCTGAAGGAAGAACTGTCTGCTCCCTATTCCACGGTTCGGGTTCGTACGTTGGAACGTCCCTCCGACAGCGGACCTGAAATCCAAGCCTTGCATCGAGCTATTCAGGAGTTGCTCTCCGACCTTCCCAGACTGATCCAAGCACCGGGTGTTCAGGAAGTCAGCGCAGTCCTGAGTAATGAAGACGACTCCTTGTCGCTGGCATATCGCATTGCCTCATTGGTCAATTTGAACGTCGTTGAGGAACAACGACTGCTTGAATGCGCCTCCACGCTTGATCTCTTGCGCAGTCTCTATGCCGCCCTTTCAAAAGAACTGCAAATCCTTCAACTGCGGGACAAGATCGCCAAAGATGCCCAGACCAAGATCGGCAAGAGCCAACGGGAGTACATCCTGCGTGAGCAACTAAAGGCCATTCAGCAAGAGTTGGGGGAAGGTGAAGACGATGAGAACGAGGTGGCACGTTTAAGGCGGCAAATAGAGGAAGCCGACCTGCCCGATCATGTTCGCAAAGAGGTCGAACGAGAAGTCACTCGACTCGGAAAAGTCCCACCGACGTCACCAGATCATCAGGTGCTTCGCACGTATCTTGAATTGGTCCTCGAACTTCCATGGAAGAAGGCTTCAGAGGAACATCTCAACCTCTCCAGGGTTCGCCAGGTGCTCGAAGAGGATCACTACGGCATCAAAGAAGTCAAGGAACGAATCGTTGAACACTTGGCTGTCTTGAAGCTGAACCCATCGGCAAAAGCCCCGATCCTCTGTCTGGTCGGTCCTCCCGGGGTCGGCAAGAC
>JAKQFZ010000166.1 GCA_029558215.1 Candidatus Omnitrophota bacterium | reverse complement strand
GTTATCGGCAACTTCAGCGCGGGGCGTCTGGTCCTCAACCCGTACCTGCGTGTGACTCAGCCCCAGGAAGATACGGAAGTCCAGAGCCCGTTCAAGTATGTGCTCGAGTGGGATGCTCATGTTCCCAATATCCAGGATGTTTCCTTGACGCTACGGTACTCCAAGGACAATTTCGGCCATGCAAACGCAGAGCAGATTATTGGTGGTGTTTCGGAGGAATTGTTCACCGAAGCGTCGGTGATTTATTCCGGACCGATTGCGGCGAGTATGGTTGCTGGCGGAACCTATGAATGGGAACTGGCGCGTTTGGCAGGTGACAAACTCGAGTTCTTCCCTGGTCTTGAAGCGGGCGTCAAGTATTACATCTATGCGCAGGTGGAGACGGCTTCCGGCGAAGTCTTCGGTAACTTCAGCGGCGGACAGCTCTTCATCAAACCGTACATGCGGATGATTCGTCCGGCGGAAGACACAGAAGTTCGAAGACCCTTTGCCTATCAACTCGAGTGGGATGCGTATGTACCCAGTGATCAGGATGTCTCCCTTACTTTGCGTTATTCGAAGGACAACTTCGAGTACGACAATGATGACCAAATTGTTGGTGGAGTTCCGGATCGATTGTTTGCCACCGACTCGATCATCTATGACGGTTCACTTGCCGCCGATATTGTGGCGGGTGGCACCTACGAATGGCAGATGGGGCAGTATGTGGATGGCGCTGTCCAACTGCTGAACGGATTGGAGTCGGGTGTCAAGTACTACATCTATGGTCAGGTCGAAACGGCATCAGGTGACATTGTTGGTAACTTCAGTGCGGGGCGTCTGTTCCTGTACCGTCATTATTTTGAACTCCTGACGCCGGCTCGACACAACGAGCCTGCCAATAAAGAGTTTGCGATTGAATGGCGATACTTTACGGACAAGACTCCCGGCCGTGTGAATCTTTTCTACGACACAGATCGGATTCCTGGCGGCGAGGCTCCCATTGCGACCAACCTGATGCCCAACAATGGGTATCCGGGAAGCAGCACCCAAGGTCGCTATGTGTGGAATGTGGAGGATCTTCCCAACGGAACCTACTATGTCTACGCAACCTTCCGTGACGGATATGAACAGATCCTTTCCGAATACGCCAAGGGCTCCGTCGGCATCTTCCGTATTCAGCCTGTCTCCATCTTCATGATGGACTACTATGGGCAGTTCCACTACGACAAGGTCGGTTATCAGCCGAATGTGCCTCTGAACTTTGGCTGGGACATTGCGCGAAGCGTGAAAGTGGATCCGGGTCAGAGCAATGGCTATTACGTGGTGGATGCGTTTGGCGGCCTGTATGCGTTTGGTCTGCCGAATCTCGGTTCCCTTTACTTCTCCCAGGATGGAGTCAAAGATATTGAAATCGTAGAGGGTGGTGGTTACTACATTCTCAACGGCTACGGACTCGTTGACTGTGTGGGTGGCGCCAAGTTCTACGGGGATCCGCCATTCACGGGTCAAGATCGATACTTGGATCTGGAGCCAACAGTGACGGGACGAGGCTACTATGTTCTGGATGTGGCTGGTGGCATCCACACCTTTGGTGATGCGACCCCGTTTGCAGCGCCGCTGATGCAGCAGGGAGCAACTGCTGTGGATATCGAACTGACACCGGATGGTACAGGAATGTATCTCTTGGACAGCCGTGGTGCGGTTCATGCGTTGGGTACGGCTGAATATCATGGCGAAGTCTACATGGGGCTGGACGTGGCTCGAGACCTGCTGGTGACCTCAGAGGGCGAAGGGTACGTTGTCCTTGATGCCTATGGCAGCACCTATCGCTTTGGCGTTGCCCCGATGGTTCAACTGGTCACTGAGGAGTTGGTGCCGCCTGCGGCGAAGGATCTCGAGTTTGGTCGCGGCTATATCGCTCCTGACAGAAGAGTCATCGCCAGGTTGGACAGTCAGTATGCCCAGCCGGATGTGTCGGCAGACTATGTTGTCTGGAGCGCCAACAACGGAGCCCAGGGCAAAGATCTGTTCCTGTATGACATTGTGCTTGATGCCACCCGCTTGCTGGTGTCGGCGACCAAGGATCAGCTGAATCCGGCGATCAATGGTGACAAGGTTGTCTACACCACGATTCAGACGGGCAGGAAAGAGATCTATGGTGTGACGATCCCCTCCGGCACGCAAGAAGCAGTTCCATTCGTCATTGCGACATCTGGCGTTCAGCAGGAACAGCCCGACATTTCCGCCGACTATGTGGTCTGGAGTGCTTACGACGGCGTCTTGGCCAACTGGGACATTCTTATGAGGCGGATCGGGCAGGCCACTGCGGTCACGTTGACACCCAACACACGGTATTCCGATGAGCGCAATCCGAAAATTGATGTGGTTTCGATCCAGTCCGTGACGCATACCTTTGTGGTATGGGAGAGTTGGAAAGACGGACAGAGCGATGTCTTCTTCTCGGACGGAGTCAGACCGCCTCGGGCGATAGCTTCCGGTGCCGGAGATCAACATCAGCCACAGATAAGATACCCGTGGATTGTCTACACGGATGGGCACGACGTTAAGTTGTACGACATTGAGAACGGCATCACAACTTCCCTGACGACGCTTCCTGCGCTGCAGTGGAAGCCAGGGATCGGCAATGGATTCACTGCTTGGATCGATCGGAGAAACGACGATCTTTGGGACATCTATCTGTTCGATCTCCTTTCAGGAGAAAACCGCGTCACATCGGGTTATCAGATTGTTGACTCGCTTGCGGCGTGGGCAGGAAACATTGTCTCTGTGGAATACTCAGGGAATTTCTGGAACCTGGTTTTGCGCAAGTGGCAAGCCGAAGGTATTCAGCCAAGGTGAGGTCGCTAGGGCTGACCGAGTCCAGTGCGTGTCACCCTCTTGTGGTGGCACCGGGCAGATTAGAGGTTGTGCCCGAGAATGTTGAGGATTGTTGGTAGCAGGGAACTGACCGCTATGACCTGAGGTCGGTCTCCCTGGAGTGATAAAGAACATGATGCGCCAGAAGTTGTCTTGGCTAGTTGACCTTGGAGCAGTATTTGGCACAAAGGCCTGCTGTGACTGCCAAGCAGGCGATAAAAGGAGTCAGTGGTGATGAATCGGATTCCGAAAACATTTCCGACGAGTCGAATCATGCTTGCCTGTTGTCTTATCGCGATTGCCCTGAGCGCAACGCCTGCAAATGCCTCTGTGGGTGTTTCGCAAATGAGAGAACTTGCGGTGTACGCTAACAATCAGGACACCAGTTCTTCTGCCTGCATTTCTGCGGTGCGGTCGCTCACCGGAGATAAAAGGAAAGTTGCGGAATCTGTGCTTGTCCTGAATGAGTACTCCAAACTGGAACAACAGGCCGCCTCGGGTCAAGTGATTGTGCAGTTTGCCTTGGGAACGACTTCTCAGTCCATGAGCCAGATTGCCAACCAAACCGGTTGCCGAGTTGGCAAGCATTGGGAAAAGTACGCGATTGCACTCTTTCTGATCGAGGATGGCGTTTCGGTTGCCACAAAGATTCAGCAGCTGAAGCAGCAGACTGGGGTTGAGCAGGCTGAACCTGACTGGATGTACTACAAGGCGCTCGTGCCAAATGATCGGTTCTACCGTCAGCAGTATCATCTTCCGCGGATTCGTTGCGAGCAGGCGTGGAATATCGGGACGGGCGATCCGAGTGTTATCATCGGAATTGTGGATTCAGGAACCTACACCGAACACGAAGATCTCAAGGATCGCCTGTGGGTCAATCTTGGTGAGATTCCGAACAATGGTGTTGACGACGACGGGAACGGTTATATTGACGACATCAATGGCTGGGACTTCATCAATGATAACAATGATGTCAATCCTGATCCTGACGGTGAAGATGATAATGACGATGACATACCGGATGACAATGTCGAGCATGGAACACATGTCGCTGGAATTGCTGCAGCGATGACGAACAACAACATTGGTGTTGCAGGGGTTTCCTGGCAAAGCCAAATCATGACTGCGCAGGTCTTTCCCGACGATGGAGCTACTTCTACTTCGTATGTTCTTCAGGGTATCATCTACGTTGCTGATAATGGAGCCAATATCGTTAATCTGAGTCTCGGCGGACCATACAGTTCTGCATTCAACAGAATCTTTCAGGATCTGCATTCACGCAATATCGTAATTGTCTGTGCAGCGGGAAATGAATACGCGAACCTGGACATCACACCGGTAAGTCCCGTCTGCAACGATGGCAAGCCCGATGCGAACTGGGTTATTGGTGTTGCGGCCACCAATTCACAGGACGTCAAGGTTGGCTTTTCGAATTATAGTGCAAAGTTTGTGGATGTGGCTGCTCCGGGTCTGTCTATCCTGAGCACGCTTCCTCTTTTTTACCAGTATGGTTTCTATGACGAATACGGCAGCATGTCGGGCACCTCGATGGCAAGTCCGGTTGTCGCGGGTGCGGCTGCGGTCATTCTGGGTGCAAGCCCAGGGATTTCAAATTCAGAGATGTTGGGTCGTATCAGCTACTTCGCTGATAATATTGACTCGCTCAATCCGACGTTTGCGGGACAACTGGGGGGAGGTCGTCTGAATCTTTTTAGTGTCCTCCAGACTCTCGACCTACCCCTTCCAGTGATTCCGACCCCCACTCCTGTACCTCACAGATACCCAGAGAAGGATCTTGTGATGCCATCCAGTGAGCCAATTGCCTTTATCGGCATGGATCTTCACTATCCATCTGGTGCGGCGCGGCTTCAGCAGATTACGGTTCGATTTCGAAATCGTTTGGAGTCCACAGGAACTCTATCACTTGACGATCTTGCACCTCTCACCCTTGATGAGCTTTCTGGACTGACTCTTTACCGAGATACCGGAGGCCCGACACGGGGTGGTTTTGACTGGAATCCTTTGGGTTCTGGTGGAAGCGTAGATTTGCTCGTTCCTCTTAGAAGCATCTCCTGGCGCAATCTTGAGGGAGAGAATGGTTTCGAAGTTATTCTTGATATTGATCAGGATCCCCCTTTGTACAAAGATGCTTCCGTCATTCCAGCCGCGTCCGACAGCGGGCTCTTTGACTTCTTTGTGGTTGTCAAAACCAGCGAAAAACTGGCACACGACGATGCCTTCAAGGTAGATATTCCCGCTGGCGGAATCAAGGCGCTGGACAAGAGCGTGAGCGGAAGACCGGTTGCTTTGGAGTACTATGACGAGGACTATCCTCCCGAAGGAGAGACCAAGGTCACTTATGGAGAAGTCGTCAAGTTTGTCAATTTCACCCAGATTGAGTCGTCCGAAGGAGAATATCAGCCCATTGTCCAACTGTCACCACCGACAGCCGTCCTCGGTATAAACGGATGGGGACACAGAATCCACAATTACTCCATCGCCGAAGTGACCGTGGATCTACTAAATATCAAGAACTTCAGTCCGGATATGCTCAATCCATTGTCACGCAATCAAACTACTTCCGGCGTGGCGCTCTATCGAGATATGCCTGGCACGACGGATGGCGTATTTGACGGTGTTGAACGCGAGCAGTTTGTTGTTCTCGAGAATATCCGCTGGGAAATGGCCTCGGAGGAGATCGGGGCAGCTTCATGGCGAATTGTTCTGACGCCCGAGACGCCTCAGCCGCTTCCCGAAGACGATACTTCTTTGGGGAATGTTGGAGCCGATTATTTTCTTGTCATTCGAACCAGCGACAGATGTCGTGACGGTGATTCTTTCCGAATGGAAATATCTCAGTGCGACAAATCACTTCCAGGAGCCAATTGGCGTCCTATGGCGGGTCGTGTGACTCTGGTCAGTGGCGATCAGGGTGACCTTCGAACACGTAGAATTCTCACCAACACATCCGAAGCACAATACGGCGAGCGAGTCCATAGTATCAAGGCGCGCCCGAGGCCATTCTTTGCATTTCACGACACAATTGTTAACACGCAAATTGGTGTTGAGTCGAGGACAACCCCTGTTCTTGGAATTGATATGCACGACTATGGTGCAGACTGCGGAGTGGTGGCGGATCGAGAGCACTGGGGGTGGATTCTTCAGGAGATGACTTTTGATGTCATCAGTACTAATCCAAATGTTCCCGTAAGACCTGAGCATTTCCGTCCCGTCCTGAGCAACGGTGCCAGAGACGGAGTTTTTGCTGATTACAGCACCGGAATCGGAATTTTCATGGATGACGACACGGAGACAGGAGATGGCCTCGATGACGATGAGATATTCTTCAATCCCAGGGCGACTCTGCGTGACGAAGAGCTGCGCAACAACATGGATGATGATGATGACGGTTTGATAGACGAGGACTGTGGTGACGGAGATCCACCGGGCATCGTGAACGGTGCCTGGGACACCGACGATGACATCATATTCTTTGGTGCACGGAACTACACCGCGGACTCAACCTTTGCCAACCCACCTATCGTTCAAACCTTGGCGGCTGAACCAGGTTTCAGAGTGACTTTCAACTTCATCATGCAGCGCTCCTGTGAGACGCACAACTGTTACGCACCCGGCTGGAGTACTGCTGACATTGTCAGCGAAGAGCCACTTGGCTCGAATTTCTATCGTCTTGCCGAATGGCCCGTTGTCAGTGAAACTGCAGTTCAATGTGGAGACGAGGGCTGCGATTTCAGCAGGGTTGTCTACTATCCTACCGGTATGGGTTTCTACCCCATTGGGCAACCTTGCCCAGATCTCAATCCGCCCTGTGGGACACGCGTTGCTCGCTATCAACACTACATCCAGATTCCCAATGACAACGAAGGGGTTCTGTTGGGTGATGATATGTTTGTTACAATACGAACCCACCACCTGGTGCCAAACGGCTTGGAGTTTGCTTTTCGTGTCAATAGCGGTGCCTTCTCCTACACCAAGTACTCCAGTGTTGGAAATGAGAATAAGTACCCTGGTTCTTCTGAGGGATTCCTGCTGACAAAGCCGATTCGAGTGGTCGTGGACGTCTTCAACGAACTGGTGGATATGACGCTGCAGGATCAGAGGATTGAGCAGTTTTCCGCATCTGATCGTGTTCCCGTTACTGCGGTCGGTCTTAACATGGACATTTGGGAGCACTCTGAAAGTTCGCCTGAGGCTTATGAAGCGGAGTTCAGCTATGAGTATATCCATGAGTTCCTGGTTGAACTGGTGGATGAAGGAGGTTTCCAACTGTCCATTGATCCGACAGCGTCAGACCTGCTTCCTCTGAGCGGCACTGCCTACAGCGGTATCGGGCTGTATTTCGACGACGGGATTACGCCGGGCTCCTTGGATCCTCAGGATTCCATGATCGAACTGGTGCGGACGACGGCTGAGGATGTTCAGAAGGTGG
>JAKQFZ010000159.1 GCA_029558215.1 Candidatus Omnitrophota bacterium | reverse complement strand
TGAATGCTTTCGAGGTACTCGTAAAGGTAGGCTTGGATCCCGAATGAGGCTCTCGGGTCTGCCACAAAGGGAAGATAAAGGCTCATCGTATTGCCTACCGTGTCGTCTTCACGGGTCTCCTCATCGGATTCCGGGATGGCTGCCAGGAACGCCTGTCGCGCCGGATAGAGGGTCGAGACAAGGACGATGATCATCGTGGATGCCGTAACAAACACTGCCGATCCAGCAGAGTAGTTCAGGTTGAGACCAGACAGGGTTCCTGTCATCAGAAATACCTTTGCAATGACCTGTCCGAGGAGATATCCGGCGCAGGCACCGATTATGGCATAGACGGAAGACTCGGCCAGGAAAAGCGAGGAGACGTTTGTTGGCGACAGTCCAACCGAGTTGTAGATGAATATCTCCTTTCGGCGCTCAAAGACGGAGCCGAGCATCGTGCTCAGGACGATAAGAAAGCCCAACAACAGCGGAACGATGATATGTCCCGTTCCCGTCAACTTGTTGCTGTCCAGCGATGCAAAAAGAGTCACTTTCTTTTCGTCACAGGCCAAAATCGTCTGATTCGATCGGAGGGCGAAGTTCCGAGCTTCGGTCTCCGAATCCTGACCTGGGGCAAGCAGAACCGCCACACTTCGGAATGTGGCACCGAGGCGGGTTCCGTACTTGAGTGGCACAATGGCAACTTGGTCTGTTGGATAGTGGACATACTCTTCGAGCATATCCGTCTTCTCTTCGGCGGTAGCCTGCTTGGCTTGGATCTGAGCCTGCAGGAAGAAGTCCACTGGAGTGAGAGGCTCTCCGTCTATGTCCTTGATGGCGTCGAAACGTTTTTCATCAACGACTCCAATGAGCGGAAGATTCTGGCCGAAGACGAGAATGTCTCGACCGACATCTTCGACAGTCATGCCAAGCATATCCAGCACATGTGAGGGCAGGATGACGCCAATGTCATCCTCATGCTCGAACCAGCGTCCGGCGACCAAGGTTTTGTCCACGCCTGTGATTGCAGGCTCTGTGTGCTCCATGCAGAGTAGCGAGACGGCTGTGAAGAACTTCCGGTCTTTCTGTGGAGCGTCCGAAATCTCATTCGAGGCCTCACCAAGTCGTGCAGGGGATAGATCAATTTGTGAGAGATTTCCAGAATAGTCCGAAAAGAACCAAGCGCGCGCAGCGACGATGGAGTCCGGTGGAAGTTGCGTTTGCTGTGCCCCATTCTCGCTGTAGTTTCTCTGCAGGGACGATCGAAGAGGACTTGGGAGTGGTAACCACTTCCGGTCTCGAACCAGGAGTCCTTTGTACGTCGTTTCGCCTTCCGGATGTTTGACCTTGGCTATGTTCAGGACTGGCACCAAGGAAGTGAAGGAAAGGAGGATGAACGTCACGAGGATAATCGTGGCTCCCGTAAGTATGCCCCTCTGTGGGCGGCGTCGGATATTGGCAACACCGAGATCTACGGAACGAACAGCGACGTTTCCGACGTTGTGTGTGTCTTCATGGACACCGATACTCGCCTGCTTTCGTTCCTGCAGAAGACCGTCCATCTTTGTGACAATCAAAGTGCTCACGGTTCCAGCCAAAGCAAGAATCACGAATGCAAGCAGCACAATCAGTGGTGTCATCGTAAACCGAAAAGCAGGATGAACCATCGCCAGCACCGTGAAACTGACAACGAAGATAACGCCCATGAGAACAATACGCTTGCGAATGGTGTTGGAGGCGAACAAGAGCCGCTCCAGGCAATAGGAAAAAGGCATCAGGAGAGCCAGATAGAACAGCACTCCTCGGATCATGTTGTTGATCGTCGCCAGAATCTCGCCGTAGGCCTTGCTCTCCAGCGACCATCCACGCTCACTTGCACTCCGATAGCCGCGGTAGTCGTGGGCTTTGAGACTGGCTTCAGCTTGCTGGAGACTTTGCTGGGCTTCAAGATGAATCTGTTTGATTCGAGGATTCTTGACGCCGTTGAACTCCAATTTGCGCAGTCGCGTTTCATCCAGATTCCACATGTCGCGTGCGCCTTGGAGAACCATCGAGGGAATTGTATCGAGTTGCTCGAGAACAAAGCCGTTTCCGATAGGATTCTCAAGATCGTTATCCACAAGAACAAGGCGTTTGCCTTGAAATCCCAACCCGAGCATCAGACGAACCCTGATGGTCGGATCCGCCCAGAGCGTGACGCAACTCTCCTCGGGATTTCCCCAGAAGAAATCCGTTGCACTCTGTCCGTATTCAAAGGGAGGGCTTTGGGTGCCTGCCTCCAGGATGATCAAATCTTTGAGAACGATGTATCCACGAGGATCGGTCAACCCCACCAAAGTGAAAGCCCGGCAGGGAAAACAGACCAAATTCAGATCGTGCTGTTGCTTGATAATACTGCATTGCCAAGGGTACTCTTTGGCACGCGCCATATCGAGGGCGTAGATGATTGAACCATCCAAGGAGATGGGAGTGTCTCCCTTTCCACCACGGTTGCGAACCTTCATCAACTCGTCATAGGCCGTTTGATTCTTCGAGATGAAGTCGGAGGTCGCTGTACCGTAGGGTTCCACGGTGCAGTTATTGAAATCCCAGTTTGCCGTGATGTTTGTCAGGCCATCAAAATGAAAGGTGCCATTGTCATCAGTCATGGCACAGGGAATGCCTCGTGTTCCCATGAGGTACTTGTCGCCTCGTTGTGTCTTGAGGAATACGGTAGCTGCTACAAGTGGCTCATTCGGGGTATAGTCCTCTTGCTGATTCAACCAGACTACGCGTCCACTGAGTCGCGACCAGACATCGCTCAGATCTCCCCCTGTAAAAGGACCACTCCATGACGCCAGAGCAAGAGCCAGATTTGCCAAGCCAACGTGCTCACCCTGACGAGGCATGATCTGTCGCTTGAAAAGATCGGGACGCATCCTGTCCCATGTGTCGTCAGGTGTGTCCACATAGCGTCGGTCGTCATTGATGGTGGACAGCGTGATTGCCGGATAGGCGCTCAGATTGGGCAGTTCACTTTCAAAGGGTGCCTGATATGGGAAGTAAGTCCACCATCCACGACCCAGAGTCAAATTGATGCAGTCCACAAACGGAGAGAGTGATTCGGTGGCGTCAGGGACTGTCTGGAAAGACTTGGCGTACTCATCCAACTTGAGCCCGAGTGTGCTGAACTTCGGTCTGAGCCTATCTTCCCTTTGGGCGCGAAAACGGCCGACGCAGAAAACACCCAGGCGTTCAGAGCGGCTGGATAGATCCAGACCGACGAAGAGACTGGGCTTGCCCATTCTAACGATGAGCGAGTCTTTTGGTTCGCCAGCCCAGTTGGATTTTGAACCATCACGCAAGGTCCGAACGAAATGCGCCATCCCCTCAAGTGCCTGTCCATGGGCGCCGGTGAACAGCAGGTAGATGGGTCGGTCAAATTCCTTTTTGGAGAAGTAGTGGGCCAGTTCCAGGAGGGTTGCAGCTCCGCAGGCTTGCTCGGCACCGGGAGCGAGTCCAGGAACGACACTGATGCTGTCATAGTAGGCATGGAAGATAAGACTGGCTTCATCTCGGTTGATGTTCTTGGAGTTATCCTTAGTACCGCAAACCCGAACGAGAAGATTGCGCGCTGTCACATTCCTCCATTGCATCTGGCAATGAAGAGTGACTTTCGCCTGAGCTGAAAGAAGCTCATCGAGCGTGGGGAAAAACTCAGCAGTGACGTAGAACCGCGGGAAGTCGGCCGGGATGGTCATGAACTTGTCCCGTGCCGTGTAGCCATCTCCGCGATCATTGGCGCGAAAGATCACCGCTTTGCCCCCAAACTCAGGAACGTTGAGCCATTCCGAGCGCGAATTCCAGTCCATGAGAGCGATCCGCTCTCTGAGATCCTTTCCGGCAAGGTCGTTGTCATTGCCTGCACCCACATCAATCAGGGAGCCTGAGATGCCGTCAGGACCAGTCTGACACGTTCGAGCCAGATTTGGCCATAGCGGGTGGACTGGAATGGTAATATCTCCGCTGTCGGTGTGACCGATCAGAACAGACGACTCAACAATCGGTGCGGGAACGGAAAACTCTTGAACTTGGAAATCGGTCACACCAATACGAGTCAGCTCTCGCTGGATAAGCTCCAGAGTCTGCTGGCAACCCGGATAGCCTGTGACACGAGATTCAACGCCGCTGAATCGGCGGATTGAGTCCTGGATTCTCTCAAAATCGAGATCCTCTGCGACCCCACCTTCTGAAATGGATGGAGGAACCTTCAACTCAAGAGGTTTGGGACGCCCCGTCCATACTGCAAACGAGACAGTCAGAGCGATGACAACAACGGCTGATACTATCCATTTCATATCATGCAGTTCCAAGCGAAAAAGTTCTTTGCCAGTTCCAACTGAGGTGCAGGCGCTGTTCCCTCATTGGTCTCCTGCATATAGGCCCACACACACAAGGTCTGTGTGGACGTCGTCAACCCCAGAAGTGGTATACCGTCGTCCCGACAATCGAACCGTAGATGCACCAGAGGCTTCCCACTACGAACTCACCCAGCACCAAACCGACAAAGAAAGGCATTGCCTTTCGATATGCCACGGAGCCTCCATATCGGGTGATGATTGCTTTGGCAAGCCATCCGAAGAAGATACAGCCCCAGAGTTTTCCCATTGACCAGCTGGTACATGTGGCGAATCCGACAGGATGAAAAACCCACCAGCTGAATCGAGTCCTCATGAAGCCAAGAAACAAAGCGAAAAGCAGACCAAAGCCCGCGGCAACAGTCGCTCCGACTCGTGGCTCCTGTGGGAAGGACAGCCAGCCCGCCATGCGATTCCACGCTTCACAGGCAAAGGCATCACCTGCAGGCTTGCCACTGTATCCATGCACATAGAGGGCGTGAAGGCCACCCCAATATGCGGACAAAAGCCCCACAAAAATGGCGATGACAGTGGCCACCATCATGGAACGTGCTGATGATTTCATCAACTGGGCGATCTTGAATCCCTCGATGCTATGCGCCGAGAAGTGCGCCCGATAGGCACGGTTGAACCAGAAGAAAGCATTAAAGGTGGCGACATTCCCCTCACCCAGTGCTCTGGTGCCGACGGCGTTGTGAATGAGCATGTCGGGGCCCATGTGGTGCAAATCATGGGCTGGTGGTCCCAACTCTGCTCTCATTCGGGCTATGGCAATGGAATAGAGGTAGAAAATCAGGAAGAAGACGATCATGACTTTGAGAGAAGCCCCCATCTGAACACCGCACCAGAGGACGACCAGAGTGCACAGGAGAAAGCCGAACAGAGCCGTTCGATAGCGAACAGGCTCCTCTGAATCGTCCGCGCCGTCAGGTTTTCCAACGATGGTACGCCAGACACCTCGCAGGTGCCTTCGGGACAGCCAGAGCGTGAAAAGCGATAAGGCAATGTAGCCACCGCCAGCCTGCTCATTGGGGAAGGGAAATCCTGGAATTGACTGAAGACCGAGGGCGGATGAAGCGACAATCTCAAGTCTGAAGAAGACGAAGAAAAACCAACAGCTGAAGGCAAGATCGGTCGGGAGAAAATAAACCAGTCCGATCACAAACGGATACAGACTCAAAGTTGTTCCCGCGATGGAGTTCCAAGGGCGCTCCACGAAGAAGGGGCGAAACTCAAACGCATCCACGATGGGAATCTTTGGAACCGTTGGGAAAAGGTAGTTGAATCCATTCAGTATGTCTATGGACGCGACCATCCCGAAAGCAAGCCAAAACAACTTGCTCTTGAAAAGGCTCGACAGGTTTGTGGTGATCAGCATTGGGATTTGGATGATCGGGAAACTAAGCCTTTCCCGTTCTGTCCAAGCTTTTCGAAAGAATATGTTCAGAAACAGGAGCGCTCCAATCAGAGCCAGCAGGAACACTGACCAGAAGGCGAGCGGTTTCAGCCAGGCAAGAAGGATCCTTACGCTGTACAGGGAAGCGTTTCCTACGGCCAACCCAACAATGGCCTCGCGGTCGGTCACTATTGCCCAGCTGGGAATGAACGGCATGATGAGCGTGTCCCAGCGATTGTTCGGGTTGGCGTTGTACTTAGGGAATGTAAGCATGGGGAGGAATATCTGGATCAGGTCATGGCTGCAAAGTGTTCCCGCGACAGAGAGCATTACATAGATCGTCATCATCTCGCCGGAAGTCAGGGCGGATGACGGCCATCGCTTCTGAACAAAGAGATTCAGAGAGGCGATAATCAAGAGAGTGAACGTCACATGGAAAAACAGGGATATGGCTGTCGAGTGACCTGAGTACCAGATTAACTCGGACTGGAACACCCAGAGGGAGAGCAGAGGCATCAACCCACAGGCAATTCCAACTGCCCGCAGGGTGACGATTCTGTCCGTCAAGCCTTGCTCGGGTGTGGAAGGCACAGGTATTTCCCGCTCGGTCATCCCGCGCACTGCAAGTCTCCTACAGTGGTTATGAAGTATTGACAAAAATCTAGCGTAGTTTACAGAGACTGAGCACAGTGTCAAGGAAGTTTGGCGATTCCGGCAGGAACCACAGTTCCATTTGCAGGAACCAACTCTTTCCTCTTGACAGTAAGCGTTTTCTGAACAACATTATCGTTGGAGTTTGGGACTGGTGCCGATCTAGATGTGGGCAGGCTGTTCAGGTTCAAAGGACATTTGTCAACGCAGTTGGTAGAGATGCAAAGTGATGCGGCATTGATACGGAGGACTTTCATGGATCGTTATTGCAGAGAGAACAGAGGGTTTACGCTTATCGAGCTTCTGATCGTTGTGGCTATCATTGGCATTCTTGCAGCCATTGCCATTCCGAATTTCCTGTTGGCGCAAGCGAGAGCGAAGGTGGCTTCAACTCACGCTGGCATGCAGACAATTACTGTCGGAGTTGAGGCATACGCGGTAGATAACAATGTCTATCCAAGTTCCTGGCTGAACTACGGCCAGGGGGCAGGCTGGATCAACCTTTTTACAGACCGACTCAAACCCATAACGACTCCTGTGGCGTATATCAAAAGGGTACCTGCTGATCCTTTTGTCAACAAGACCCAAGGACAGTTTTTCAGCGGCGTAAAGTGGTCTGTAGATGCCTATCTCGCGATTCAGTATGCTGAGGACTACTTTATTCCTGTTTCTATGCGCAATGCCGTCAGTCCGCCAAGCAGACCGGGAGCTGGTTACGTGGATGGCAAAGGGATCAATGTTTGCTACAAGCTCGAGGGAGTCGGTCCGGATGCCATCTACAACTGGATGTTGCCTGGGCGGCCAGCAAACTACGAGACGATCATCTACGATCCCACAAACGGTACTGTTTCCTACGGGGATATCCGGCGCTATGGTGGCAATGACAGAGGAAACATTCATTACTGAGTGCGGTGAGTTCCATTGTGTTTGCTCATATTCGGTTCAGCATGTCGCATTGGTGTACCCATAGTTGGACAGATTGACTGAATCGGCAAATCAGCAATCCAATCATTGACTTCCTGCTCCCAATTCCTATAATTGTTTGAGCATGGGCGGTTGGTTTCTGAGTTCCGTTCCGGGGACTGAGACACTGCAGATTGAGGCGAACAAGTGATTCTTGTTTACATTACGAATCCGAGCTGTGAGCAGGCCAGAACACTCGCGAAACACCTCATTGAAAAACGACTTATTGCATGTGCCAACATCTACTCTGGCGTGACCAGTCTGTACCGTTGGAAAGGAACTCTGGCGGAGGAATCTGAGTGTGTGATGATCGGGAAAACTCAGGAGGCGCTCTTTGACTCCGTTCGACAGGAAGTGGAGCGAGTCCATCCCTATGAGATCCCTTGCATCCTCAAGATCCCTGTTTCGGCGAATGAGGCTTTTTTGAATTGGCTTGAAGGGGAAGTCTCCCAAGAGACGGGACTCTGAATCGTTCTGGTCTTCTGTTCGGACGGATTGATGCACGAGAGAGTAAGGTATAGAGATTTGATGCCACAAACGACAAATACAGATGAGGGTACACTCGTTCTGTGCTTTCGATGGAGGGCAATGCGATGAATGATTCCTTCTATAGGATGCTGATGGACAATCTCTCAGAGGGTATCTACTTCGTGGATACGGAGCGAAAGATAACCTACTGGAATCATGGTGCGGAGCGCCTGACCGGGTTTCTCTCCGATGAGGTGAAAGGGAAACTCTGTCGCAGCAACATCCTCATGCATGTGGACAACAATGGCCTTAGCCTCTGTAGGTCGTGCTGTCCTGCTGCCCTGACACTCAATGACGGGCAGCCCCGTGAGATTGAGGCTTATCTTCATCACAAAGAGGGGCATCGCGTTCCTGTTCTGATGCGGCTCTCTCCAATTCGCAATGATGTGGGGGAGATCACTGGAGTCATGGAAGTTTTCAGTGACAACACAGTAAATCTTTCAGCGCGTGATCAGATTGAGAAACTTCAAGTGATGGCACTGCTCGATCCGCTGACAGAAGTGGGGAACCGTCGCTTCGCTGAAGTCTGTATTTCCGCCCGACTCAACGAACTCAATCGCTATGGGTGGAAGTTTGGCCTGCTCTTCATTGACGTGGACGGTTTCAGAAGCACGTGTGAGAAGTATGGCCATGACATCTCCAACCGACTCCTTCGAATGATCGCTCGCACGATTCGGAACCGTCTTCGGTGCTTTGATGACGTTGCTCGATGGGGTGAGGATGAGTTTGTTGCCGCGGTTTCCAATGTTGATTCAGAGAGTCTCTCCATTGTCGCGAACACACTCAGAAGGCTTATCGAGGAATCAGGCTTGATCGTCGAAACGGGTTTGATTCAGCTCACTGCCTCCATCGGGGCAACTTTGGCAGAGTCCGTTGATAGTGTGGGGCTTCTGGTAGAACGATCTGAACAGCTGATCAAGCAAGCCAAAACTGATGGCAGGAACAGGATTGCCACACGACTCAACCGGTAGAACCCGCCTTTTTGATCTCACAGCGATCGCAGGCACAAGAAGAAAGCGACCCGTGCGGTGAGGCACGGGTCGCAGGGTAACATTTGGTTACCATCGAGAACAGGCGTTCTGCTGACTCAGTTCATGTTTGTCAGCAAGAGCAGAACATCCTTGTTGTCAATGATCCCGTCGGCGTCAATGTCGGCGATGCCGTAGAAGTTCTCACCGCCGGAAGTAGCACTCCAGATAGCGCCATACATCATCACGTCTCCGCCATCCAATTGCCAGTTATTGTTCAAGTCGCCGAGGATTGGCGTATCGCCGTTGATCGTGATTTCAGCAGTGGCCGACTGTCCATCACTGTCTTCCGCGACAAACCACACCTTGATATCACCTTCAGGAATGTCCAGAAGGAAGGCATCGCGGCCAGTGGCAAATTCCACGAGTCCTGCCGCCTCCGGCTTCCAAAGCCAAGACAACTTTTCGTCAGGCACTGCGCCCTGGTCTTCCTTGTCAAAGGCATAGCCTGAGAACACGACCGTGTTGCCAATTGGATGCTTGGAGCCTTCGAAGGGTGATGAGATCGTGACGATGGGTGGCTTTGATTCAACGGTGAAGGTTCCATCGCTGATGTCTTCGACGGTACGCACTCCGTCAGAAGCGAGCACACGAATCAGCATGTCACCAGAACCAGCCATTCGTTCAGCCTCTGAGTCAAGCGCCATCTCAAACTGTCCGTTGATTCTGGAGACCTTGTAGCCCTGCAGCGGAGTGACAACCGCCGGAAGTCCGCCCAGCATTGGCTCCCAGGTCTGACCTGCGTTATGGCTGTAGAACAACTGGAAGGTCAGAGTCACGTCCGGAATGTCCGTTGCCGTCCAACGGATCTTGTCGGATGGAGTCAAGACCTCACCACCGTTCGGATAGGTCACAGTGACACCCATCGGCACACCCGCCGCTACGAGCTCATCGATCAGTTGTTCACCCAGTTTCAACTGTATTTTGCCGACCTTGTTGCTGTAGGGCAGAATGAACGCAAAGGGTGAACGGCCTTCCGTCTGTGCAATGTGCGTTGCATTCGTGCTGTAGCAGGCTTCCATACTCGTATCGAAAGGATGAGAGTAGAGCAGTTCATCCTTGTCGGTGCGAAGCTGAATGAAGAAAGGACCTGCTTCATTGCTTGCATCCAAGGGTTCGCCAGACTCGATCACGTAGGAGGGATCTAAGTGTCCCGAACCGTCTCGACGTCCAACGCCGGCAATGACATAGACCTGTCTCTTTCCTTCCTCGAGTAGAGGAGGTGCTGGCGAACTGGAGCGTCGGTCGAAGAGTCTCTCCCATGTATAGTCGGAAACCCAGCGAGGAGCGCCATAGTTCATGCAGGCAATGGTGTTGGTTGGCCACGTCCGATATGCGTAGACATCAACGCCCACCTCCCGAATGCTATTGGGGGCCGCCGCCTCGTCCCAAGTGTGTGGTCTGCCGTGGTTGTGACCGATTTCATGTGCCATGGTCATCCCACCTCGCGGAGCATTCGGATCGTCTCGGTTATCCCAACCGATGGCTGACCTCGGAGACGGATAGTAGCCGAGACCCAAGAGCCCTCCTGTCGGGGTGTTCTTATTGAAGATGGCATAGTGGTAAGCATCTGACGGCGCTCCAGAGACGCTTCTGAAGAATGCCCGTTGTGATTCAACATAGGCCAGCAAAGCGTCTTGTTGACTACTCACCGTCAGATCTCTGGTTGTCCAGATATACCAACTCGAGTAATAGGGATTCACACGGTCGACCGGGTAGGTCTTCTGAGGCCAGAGATACAAAGTGTCCCAACCGGCTGATGGCCAGCGTGGTCCGGAATAGCCGCCACGACGATAGTTGATCTCAGTCATGATCACGTTGAGATTGTAGGTATTGGTGAACTGTACCACGACTTCACGGGTATTGTTCCCTTCGTTGGTTTCACCGATTGTGTTGCCCGGATCAACGATGACGCGGAGACGCACTCTTCCGTTTCTCCAGGAATACGGAAGTTGGAAGTTGAATGTCCCATTCCAGTCGTTTCGGTTGGCTGAGTTGTAGACAGTTCGGTAGTTGCCGTTGACTGCAGTGACGTAGTATGGCGGTCCAAGAACGCCACCACCTGGCTCGCGGAAGGCCCTAATCTCAGCACTGACATTGCCCTTGCTGGAGACTCCCGAAACAACAATAGAAGCCCTTGCAATGGTCTGTCTGTTTGTGGCAAGCCGAAGTGAGTTGTCCGTCTTCTGAATTGCCTGCGTCACTTCGATCCCCGTCACCCGCAGATCAATGGCAGGAGTGTGTGTTGGTGTTCTCGTTGGCGTCCTGGTTGGCGTCCGAGTTGGTGTTCGAGTCGGTG
>JAKQFZ010000146.1 GCA_029558215.1 Candidatus Omnitrophota bacterium | reverse complement strand
TCTCAAAACCCATCTCCTTGAGTGCAAAGACAGCATGACAACAGCAGTAGTCGAACTCAATGCCCTGACCGATTCGATTGGGCCCTCCGCCGAGAATCATGACTTTCTGCTTGCCACTGTCAGGCAGGATCTCTGAGTCCCTGCCCAAGCCGGGGATTTGCTGATCGTCTTTCTTCGTTGTGACCTGTTGTGCCGTTTCAACGACAACCCATCCCTTCTCATAGCTGGAATACAGATAAGGTGTCTCGGCGGCAAACTCCGCGGCGCATGTATCCACAATCTTGTAGACGGGCTCCACGCCGAGACTCTTTCTCGTGTGGCGGATTTCGCTCTCAGTCGTGCCGGTCAGAAGAGCCAACTGTCTGTCGGAGAATCCTTGCTGCTTGACGGCAAGCATGCCTTCTCGGGTATCAATACGGAGTGAAGGCTCCGAACCCTTCTGGCCGGAAGTCGGTTGCAGCAGCCGCTCCGTCTCAACAATCTCAGCGAGATTCTCAAGAAACCAGGGATCAACGCCGCTCAGTTCGTTGATTTCCTGAACGGACATCCCCAACTGAAGCGCATAGCGAATGTAGAAGATCCTCTGCGGACTGGGGAATCGAAGTTCCTGTTCGATCTCCCGCTTGAGTGATTCTATTTCCCGGAAGATCTGAATGGTTTCTCCCTGAAGGAACTGCTTGATGTGATGTTTGTCTTTACCGTCGGCGCCAAAGCCAAATCGTCCCATTTCCAGCGAACGAAGGGCTTTCTGCAGCGACTCCTGAAAACTGCGCCCGATCGCCATCGCCTCACCAACAGACTTCATCTGCATTCCCAGTTTTGGGTCGCTGCCTGGGAACTTATCGAAGTTCCAGCGGGGAACTTTGACCACGACATAGTCAATGCTCGGTTCGAAGGATGCTGGAGTCTCGCCGGTGATGTCGTTGGGGAGTTCATCGAGTGTGTAGCCAACTGCCAGTTTTGCAGCAATCTTGGCAATGGGAAATCCTGTCGCTTTGGATGCCAGTGCGCTGGAACGCGACACCCTCGGATTCATCTCGATGACAATAAAGCGCCCATTCTCTGGATTGACTGCAAACTGGATATTGGAGCCACCGGTATCTACTCCGATTTCCCGGATGACCGCAATTGAGGCATCGCGGAGACGTTGGTATTCGCGGTCGGTGAGCGTCTGCGCAGGAGCCACCGTGATCGAGTCGCCGGTGTGAACGCCCATGGCATCAAAGTTCTCGATGGAGCAGATGATGACCACGTTGTCCGCCATGTCGCGCATGACTTCCAGCTCATATTCCTTCCAACCCAGAACGGATTCCTCGATGAGGACTTCGTGCACCGGACTTTGATCCAGTGCCCACTTGAGCCAGTATTCGAGCTCTTCTCGGTTGTAGGCAATTCCCGCACCCGTGCCACCCAACGTGAAAGACGGTCGGATGATGGTCGGAAAGCCGACTTCACGCGCCATCTCCAAAGCTTCCCGATAACTTCTGGCATAGAAACTTTTGGGCACTTCAAGGCCGATTTTCTGCATGGCCAGTTTGAACTGCTCTCGGTCTTCCGCCTTCTCGATAGCTTCGCGTTTCGCACCGATGAGTTCGATGCCGTATTTGTCCAAGACTCCTGCTTTGGAGAGGTCAATGGCCAGATTAAGCGCCGTTTGGCCGCCAAGTGTCGGAAGGATGCAGTCAGGCCGTTCCTTTTCGATGATTTTGGTTACTGTTGGAACATCGAGCGGTTCGATGTAGGTGCTGTCTCCCGTATCCGGATCGGTCATGATCGTTGCCGGATTAGAGTTGACCAGAATGACTCGGTAGCCTTCCTGACGGAGCGCCTTACAGCCTTGAGTGCCTGAGTAGTCGAACTCGCACGCCTGACCGATAACGATCGGTCCGGAGCCGAGTATCAGGATGCTGTGGATGTCTTCACGCTTCGGCATCAGGCGTTGTCCTCCCGAAGCATTTGGGCAAAGCGGTCAAAGAGATATCGGGCATCATGCGGACCTGGTGACGCCTCCGGATGGTATTGAACCGAGAACCAGCGGTCGTCGGGACACTCCATCCCCTCCACTGTCTGATCGTTCAGATTGACATGGGTTAATGCCACGTTGCCTTGCTTGATAGAGTCCACGTCTACACAGAAACCGTGATTCTGTGAGGTGATCTCCACTTTGCCGGAGCGCAGGTCTTTGACTGGCTGATTTCCACCTCGATGGCCGAACTTCAGCTTGAACGTCTTGCCGTGAACCGCCAGACCCAGAAGCTGATGACCAAGACAAATGCCAAAGATTGGCTTTCTGCCAATGATCTTTCGGATGTTTTCAATCGGCGTAGTCAGCGGCTCGGGATCTCCCGGTCCATTGGACAGGAAGACGCCGTCGGGATTCATCGCTAGAACATCTTCGGCAGAAGTGTTCGCTGGCACAACCCGAATGCGAAAACCTCGATTTCGGAGGCATCGCAGAATGTTGTACTTGATACCAAAATCATAGGCGACAATGAACTCCCGTTCTTGTTCGACCGGCGTGTGGCCTGGATCCCAAACGTCCTCTTCCGTCCAGTTGTAGGGGTTTTCAGTGGTGACGTGCTGCACCAGATCGACGCCCACGAGACCAGGCGACTCGATCGCCTTCTTGACCAGACTCCTGGGGTCACAGTCAAGTGCGCTCAGAACGCCTTTCATGGCTCCCTGAGTTCGGAGCTTTCGAACAAGAGCACGTGTGTCAATGCCTTCGATGCCGGGAAGGCCCGCCGATTTGAGGAAATCCTCCAGTTTTTCGCGGCTGCGCCAGTTGGACTCCAGCCTGGGAAGCTCGCGAACAATGAACCCCTCGACCTGGATTCTTCGGGATTCGACGTCTTCCCAGTTGACCCCATAATTGCCAATGTGCGGGGTGGTCATGGTCACGATCTGACCCTTGTAAGAAGGATCCATCAGGATTTCCTGATAGCCGGTCATGGATGTGTTAAAAACAACTTCTCCGCAGCGCTCGGCAAGCGCGCCGAACGACTGCCCAGCAAAGACCGTTCCATCCTCAAGCGCCAAGTACGCCGCATTGCCCATCTACACTTCTCCGATGGGAACCATCCTTCAGAAGAGACAGTTCCTTCCACAAATACATAACGTATGGACATAGTCTGCGTGCCAGAAAGCGCAAACCCGCTCCAAACCTCTCCGGCAAAGAATATCTCTGGAACGTCGGAAGACGTCAACAGGAAACGTAAGAACAGGGTGAAGATTGCCAGGCTTCAGAAACGCAAAGTCCTGCTTTCGAGACATATCTCAATGCAAGAGGTGCGGTGCGCCCGAAGTGTTGCACACCGCACCCATGAGACTCCAACGAAACAAGGAGTTCGACTGGTTACACGCTCTCGTCTGCCAGTGATTGTCTCATTTTCAGGATTTCATGCAACAGGGGTGCTTTGTCTCTCTTCCAGTTTTCGCGTGTGAAGTAGAACCCGAGCACACAAACACAGAGATAGAAGAGGCAATACAGAGCCATCACTAGGGGCGTCTGATTGGTGTCAACGTAGCGTGGTCTAAGCACATCGTGAACGTATATCCCACCCGAAACCCCGAGAATTGGAAGTCCGATGAACATCGCGGCATAGTCTCTTGCAGTCATGAATACATATCGGCTACAGGCATCTTCCAGAAACGCCTTCAACGGTTGGGTATAGTCTACCCTAGTGAGCCTTGCCAGTCGCTTTCGAAGCGCGAAGTTGAAGTTGAGGTACGCCGCTAACAAGACACCCAGATGTATGCTCTTTGTTGGATGCCAATTGTTCGGTGGCAGAAACAACGCCAGGATAAAGAGAAAGCCCATGAACACCATGGCATACCGGAACAAGATTTGCCCTTGTCTCAGACTCTTCTGCTCTTTTGCTTCCGCAGCCTTCAGGCGCGCGATCAAACTCTCGAACTCGCCGTGAGAATCTCCATTGTTGGAGGAATTCATCTTCGGCGCTTTCACCTTCTTCATCTCATTTTTCATCTGATCGATATCCATGACTTCTCCTCTCCACCATGTCCTTGAGTGTTCTCTTGATTCGATGCAGTTTCACCCGGGCGTTGACTGGAGAGATCCCCAGTACTTCGGCGATCTCATTGGCACTGGCGTCCTCCATGTACATGGAGATCAACATCCGGTCCGTGGGCTGCAACAGATTGATACAGTCCAAAAGCCTGCCAACATCATCCTGTTGGTCCGTGGGTTGATCACACGGCACATCCTCGCTGTTCATGCAGTCGGAGGCCGACTCTTGAGCAGCCTTTTGCAGCAGTTTCTGTCTGCTCTGTCCTGCACGCAGGTATCCGAGACATGTGTTGACGGTCACTCGATAGACCCAAGTGTTCATCTGTGAACGCCCCTGGAATCCATCCAGTCCCTCCCAGAGGTTAAGCAGCACCGTTTGGAACACATCTTCCCGAGTGTGTCGCTCTCGAACGTAACAGCAACAGATCCTGTAAATTCTGTCTTTGTTTGTGTCGAGCATTTCCTTGAACTGCATTTCTTTTTCCATCTTTCTTCTTCCTTCTGCTCATTTAGATGCATCAGGTGGCAATATGTTACAGAAAATGTCGCATCGGATGAAAGTGTCGTGGATGATATCCGCATCAACCTACGTACACCGCCCCTGTTCTTAGTTCGCACACAATGCTGTTGCCACTGCATGCGTCTTCTTGTGTGTCTCCAAATGCAGTGGAGCCCTCAAGAGCAAGATGAAGTGCTTTGACGGGAGGTATTCTTTGATTGCCGAAAAAGAGTTGATCGGTGGATGATTCCCGACGTGTTTCGCGATGGTGCCGGAGGAGGGGGTCGAACCCTCACGACCCAAAGGGTCACGGGATTTTGAGTCCCGCGCGTCTGCCAGTTCCACCACTCCGGCACTGGCGAAACAACCAAAGCGGATGATATCTGAATTTACACGGATTTCAAGATCAAGTTGCGTTGCGTATTGCGTATGGGGGTACTGGCTTCGTTCTGCCGGAGGCAGGAAACACCAGTTGTATGGCGGGATTTGTCCCGCGCAGCATGAGTGCTGACCTGCGAAACTCCCTCCGGATCGGATGCAGGCAGGAAGCCCGTACCACAACATCAGCAATTAGCGCGATGGCCTCAGCTGTGTTGACCAGATGCGATACGTCCAAAGCCAGTCGTCCCCAAGATCGGAAACTGAGAAGGCGATCTCCAGTTTGTGTCTATTGGGAAGGAAACCGTAGAGGTCTCGCAAAATACAGGCATTGTGGTTTCTGGGTTTGCCGGTCAGTGAAGGCGTGACGTTCGCAACCACATTCCAAGCGCCCCGTTGCGACAGCAAATCGGCTAAGGGAATTGCGGCGACTTGCACTTCAGTTGAAATCCAGTGTGGAACTTCAGGGTCAGACGGATGTCTGTCACGGACGAGGTACAGAATACGCTCTTTGGAATCGAGAGCCACAGCGCCGTTGTTCAGAATGATCCCTCGTTCATCTCTTTCTGTGAGTCCGTCTGTGATCAGAGGAATCTCTTCACCCAAAGCAACCCGACTGAGATCGGAGAGATCCACCTCTGACACGAACATCCCCGTGGCGACTGCTGTGCCTCGCGTGTAGAAGAGCAACACCTTGCCCTTGCCGTCCAAACTCACTGCGCTTGGCTGCCCCACTCCCCAAAAGCCGTCCTGTTCGGCCGTGATGAGTGGATTGTTGTGCCACTTCTTCCACGGGCCGCTGAGTCGCTTGGCAACAGCCAGTCCGAGTTGGTTGTGCGTGCAGTCCAATCGGTCGCAGCCCAGATAGAAGAGCGCATAACGATAGCAGTCTTTGCCATCACGAAAGGATCCTCTCACTACGTCGGGATCGCACACATGAACGCAGTCCCAACCTTCAGCAGAAGGCGCGAGAGCGATCTGGCGCGGATGCCATCCACCGAAAGGGGATTTCCTTCGGAAACAGATGGAGTCTATGACTTCCTTCGGATTCTCGTTGGCACAGTAGAATATCCATCGTGTGCCAAAGTGTGTCCGAAGATAGGAAGGGCAGTAGTTGTAGTGCCCAGGGTTGTCGTCAAACAACTGCTCTGAAATGCTCTGTGTCTCGGCTGCCGCTGTTATCGTCATCAAGAGACCTAAAATCAGTTCAATTCGCAATAGGATTATGTCCCTCGTTCGGCAGAGGCCTGGGGTGCCGTTCCATCGGCTTCGATGGAACGCACCGCAACCGCAAAGAAGGCGGTCTTGACGGGAATCCAGGAACGCGCATACCTTGCCATGGACATAGTATTGCAGCGGTGATATCTGCATACAACGAAAATCGCCAGGCCACTGAAAACGTTGGGATCGGTGGAACTTGCCGACTCGTTGCATTCTGCGTGAATTTGCTCGGAAAACCGTGCAGCCTGTCCTGAGTCCTTCGATTCTGCGCATAAAGTGAGAAATCCCTTTGAAGCATGAGAACCTGCGCTTGTCTCGGAATATTCTTCGCTTCACTTTCATCGAAGATGTGATATATTGTTCACGTTGTAGGGAGTGCGTTGCAAGAAGGGCGTGCGCCCTCTGTTGCTAGCGGGAGAGGTCTGAGGAGAGGGGTTTCTGATCTGGAAACCACGCTCATCGGACGTTATGCATTGGCCTCTCTGACCAGCACAAAACTGCAACAGAAGCACTATCGAGAAAGGAGGACAGAGTCGAAAAATCTGAGTTTTGGCCTTAGATATCTTTTTCACGTTATCAGTAGGAGGATGTATGTCATGAAGTATTTTGTTTCTCTCTTGAGTCTCTTGGTTCTATTTGCCGTGTCGAGCTGGGCGGATCCAGCAGATTTCACTTTTGAGCGGTCCATTCCAACGGCTCCGGGTTTGTACCCGCTGGCCGTTGACTCGAATGGTGGTTTGTATTTCGGAAACATTCGCGGTGCATCAACAGCGCTCTACTACATCGCTGATCCAGTCAATGATGCCACCAACATCTACATGATCGAAGAGTTCAACATGACCGCAGGCCGTGGGATAACTGGCGTTGATGTGGATTCTGCAGACAATGTCTACTTCACAGCAGATGACGGACCGGACTTCCCCGTCCTTTTCAAGAAGTACGGTCCTGCACCGACTTTTGTGCCCAGCGCCGCTTTTGTGCCATCTGCAACACGTCAGCAGGGCGTTGCCATGATTGGGGACGGGGTCATTGTTGGAACCAAGTTCCCTGAGGCGGTCTTCTTTGATTCCACTACAGGTGCCACACTGCACACCACGGTTACGAATGCAATGTACCAGCGGGATGTCGCATATAACCCACACACGCAGGATATATACATTCATCGAAGTGGGATGAACTATCCTGGTTCGGTTGTCCTGCTTTCGGGGGGATCTCCCGCAAATGTCGCAGGATATGTCTTGTCCGTTTCGCCATTCATCAGCAACACTCGGCCGTCTCACTCAACCGGCTCTTATACCAACGGACTTTTCTTCTACCCGAAGTACGACTGGCTCCTGGTGAATAATAATGTCGGTTCGCCCAACAGAGCGATTCAGATTTACAGAGTCGCTGGACAAGGAGCCAGTGCTCAAGCCAACCTTCTCTATGAGTTTGATGGACTGGCGTCGGGAACAGCCATCGGTTCAACCACCAGTTTCGGTGCGGACGCGGCGGTTCATGAGTACCCTGATGCCGAGAGGTTGTTCATCTCTGACAACTATCGCAACAGGATTCTGGTCTATAGACTCCCGGAGATTCCCGCAACTCCAACGCCTTCATCCGGCGTTCAGGAGAGTCTCCACAACTACCGTTGAGCCTTGACACGGGGCGGATCTACTCCAGATCCGCCCCGTCTTGCTTTCCCTCGGAAAGCAACAGCGGTGTTCTTGCAGTACGATTCTTGAAATCCCCAACGCAGCAAGCATGGAACGGTATTCTGGCGTGGGGATTTTTTTCGAGCAGGCCAACGCCTGCAGGCACGTGGGCCATGCCCACTCCTTCGGACGCTTGCTCAATAAATGATACGTGCCTTTCGGACTTTGTGTCACTAGGAGGCGTGGTGCACAATGCACAGGAAATTCCCAGTATGGCTGAAGGCTTGGCATCGCAAGCAGGAACAGATCAGGAGCCAACTGAGAAACTCACGCTTGCATCGGATGCTGGGGGAGCGCCTCTGGAAGCGGAACCTATGGCGGATCGACTGCAGATCCATCTCCGGGGGGTTGGCTTTGGGGATCTTCATCGCTTTCACGCCAACGATTCCCTTTCAGCTTCTTCTGGCTACCTGCGGTGCCATCTATTTCAAAGTCAACCTGCCCATCGCTCTGTTGGCGTGCCTGATCACCAATCCAGTGACGGCTCTTC
>JAKQFZ010000140.1 GCA_029558215.1 Candidatus Omnitrophota bacterium | reverse complement strand
ACACGAAAAAGGTCCCCATCTCACAAGCAAAAACCTTCTTTCAAAAAAATGCACCCCAAACTGCGGAAGTTGGGCTAGGAGCATCGATATATCATGCAAGGTTAATGAATGTTCTCTAGGACTGAGATCCAGCCGGTTATTTGGCCAATTCAACTCCACACAACAAAGGACTGGCGCCTTGTGATGATTCGTCCTAGAGAGGAATGTCCTTGATCCGATCCTCGAAAGGTGCAATTGGGGGAAGCCCATTCTCCGCTGTATTCATGTACCAATATGCAGTGGCGCAGTGATCATCAATCCGTTCCATGACTTCAGCACGATCGGGCTGTGCTTCAAGTTCCTCGCGTGTGTAGTACTGGGTGCCGTCGCCGGCTTTCATGAAGCGAAGACTTGGATCCTTATCCAGCGCCTCCAGCATCTGGCGATAGCTGGGGCCACCCATGACTTGGATAGTCACACGAAGCGACTCTCGAAAGTAGACAGGATCAGGAATGTGAAAACGATAGAACCCATAGGCATCTCTGTCTTTGGAAATGTACGGGTTGCCTGAATACATATGATCAAAGAGACCTTGTCCGTATCCAGTTCCGATGTAGTCTTCGGTTCCAGTGCCGCAGAGTGTTGGCAGTTGAGTGTCCCCGTCGAGGTAGATTTTGACTTCGCCTTCACCCCACCAGAAATTGGTGCAGGAAGGGTGCAACCTGACGCCAAGACTGCATCCAAGAAAGCGCCCCCAACCCGTGATTTGCGGCAGGATGGTCATGTCCTGGCGAAGAGTCGTCATATTCTCCCGCCTCCAGTGCGCGTGACAATAGAGTGTGTTCTTGTCCTGGCGATCCCCGACTGTGGCGTCCACTTCATAGTAGACGCCGTTGTCTTTGCCTGATTCATTGACCAGGACAATTCTCGCCGCCTTCCTGAAGGGCATCGGGATAAAGCAGTTGAAGGAACGGCCTTCCGGTGAAGAGAAACATGCATTCTCAAAGGCCGTCTTGTGCCCAAGGGCATGACAGAAAAAATCACCGAGAGGAGCCTGAACCGCCGGTGTCTCCGCATCATCCCAGTACATCTCGATCTTGAGTCCTCGAAGAGCTTCGGGGGATGAATGATCCCAGAGGGTCATCCAGATCCGTCGAATAGTTCCGCTCCCCTTCACATCTGTCAGAACAAGTGATGAACCAGATGGAAGTGCAACGCTCGGAGCACCTTTGCGCCCGTAGTTTGCCTTTCCTGCAGAACCCTTCTCACCTGTGACATTTTCATAAGTGAACCATCGTGTTTCAACCGGATTGGCCGGAAACTTCGCCAAACTATCAGTGATGACCATCTCTGCGTTCTCCCAATCTTGAATACTGTCTCGGACAGCACAAGCACCTTTGCGTGCGTGTTCAGAACTCCAAAACGTCTATGCCTCGATCAAAGATCGCCTCGAAAGTGTGATCATCCACACGCTTGCCTCGAACGGGTCTGTAAGCATCTGCAGTACTCTTGTCTGGAAATCGAAGACATCCTTGGATCGGGAGATCCATTTTGAATGGCTCTCGCTTTCCGATAAGACGCATCGCCTTGCAGGCTCCCTCCTGCAGCATCTCATGCGCTCGTTTGGGTGGTATGAGAAAACCGTATTCGATCGTCACACCGCGTTTGACCGAAACAGTGACAATGTCTTCACCCAGGAACTCACGCGCCTCGCGACATCCGGCATCGTCCGAAGAAACCATCACAACAGGGACACCACAGTGCCCCAAACGAAGAGCTGCCTGTGCAATCTCTCCGCTTTCACGCCCATTGTACCAATAGCGGTTGCCCCTGAGGGAACTTTGCGTGTGATTCAGGATCCCGTCGGAAGTGCCTGCCATGGAATGATAGCCCAGCAGGATCGCTCCATCAAACCCCGTGTAGATACTCTCCCGCTGGCTCATCTTGGGACGGCTCTTTCCGGTAAGATACACCACTCTTGGATCGATCAACTCGGCAACAAAGTTGAATCCACCGGCATGTTCATCTTCGACAACAATTTCCGTTGCTCCACCTTCGAAGCAGCCCTCAACGGCGGCGTTGATGTCCGCCATGAGAAGACGGCGTGCATCCTGATAGTGTGTCGTCGTCGGTTCACGCGTCTGGTCAAAAACACAAACTCCGCTGATTCCCTCCAAAT
>JAKQFZ010000133.1 GCA_029558215.1 Candidatus Omnitrophota bacterium | reverse complement strand
CAAGAGCGATTCCGAGCGGTGAGTTCTGGTTCGAGAATACATGGACGGAGTTTCGCAACGGGGCGATCTATCGGATGTATGAGTCGGATAAGCCCCGAGGATATCCAAGTCTATAGGAACACTTGCAGGGAGGAAGACCGGATGGCAGTCCTGAATATTCGGCCGAAAGACGAGTGCAAATGGGATCAACTTTCATTGGGTGAAGTCATGATCCGACTGTGCCCAAGGGACTCACGGATCAGAACAACACGATCCTTTGATGTCTGGGAAGGCGGCGGTGAGTATAACGTGGCTCGCGGGCTTCGGCGGTGTTTTGGTATGACGACTTCAGTCGTGACTGCCATCGTGGATAACGAAGTGGGTCATCTGCTTGAAGACCTGATGCTTCAAGGTGGCGTTGATCTATCTCATGTGCGTTGGGTTCCTTTTGACGGTATTGGCAAGAAGGTTCGGGTCGGACTGAACTTTACTGAAAGAGGTTTTGGCGTTCGAGCGGCCAAAGGATGCTCGGACAGGGGGCATTCCGCCGCAGCGCAGATGAAGCCAGGCGAAATCAACTGGAAGAAGATATTCTTCGAGGAAGGCGTGCGCTGGTTTCACTGTGGGGGCATCTTTGCAGGTTTGTCAGAACAGACTCCCGCATTGGTCGAAGAGGCGATGACCGTCGCTAGACAGGCTGGCACCATCGTTTCCTACGACCTAAATTATCGTGCATCCTTGTGGAAGGATATTGGTGGACAGGAAAAGGCGCAGGAAGTCAACCGCAGTCTTGCCTCGCTTGTGGATGTTATGATCGGCAATGAGGAAGACTTCAGCGCAGCCTTGGGATTCAGCGTTGAGGGGCTTGACTCAAATTTCTCCAAACTGGATCCCACGAATTTTCAGCGAATGATTCAGCAGGTTGTGAAGCAATATCCGAATTTCAAAGTGGTTGCCACAACCCTACGGAATGCCAAGACAGCGACCATCAACGACTGGGGCGCGGTGCTCTATTGTGACGGACGATTCCATGAGGCAACGCAGCGTCTCGATCTGGAGATCTATGATCGTGTAGGTGGGGGCGACAGTTTCGCGTCGGGTCTGATCTATGCCTTTCTGCAGGGCAAAGATCCTCAGCAGGCGGTGGAGTACGGTGCTGCTCACGGTGCACTGGCCATGACCACACCTGGGGACACCACAATGGCGACGCTTGATGAGGTTGAGCGTGTGATGAAGGGTGGCGCTGCGCGAATTGCGCGCTAAGAAGGAGCGGTAAGTATGATTACAGATAGAATTGAGAAATCACGCATTATTCCTGTCATTGCACTGGAGAAGGCCGAGGATGCGATCCCGTTGTGCAAGGCTCTCGGTGCCGGAGGCTTGCATGTGGCAGAGATCACATTTCGAACCGCCGCCGCACGAGACGCACTGAAGATAGTCTCGCAGGAATTCCCTGAGTTTGCACTTGGCGCAGGAACCGTGACGACTTTGGAAGAAGTGGAGACAGCGGTCAATTGTGGCGCACAGTTCGCAGTTGCGCCAGGTTTGAATCCGCGAGTGGTCAAGAAGGCGCAGGAACTCGGACTTCCATTTTTCCCAGGTGTCTGTACTCCGACAGACATTGAGATGGCTTTGGAATGTGGCTGTCAGACTTTGAAGTACTTTCCAGCGGGTGAGATGGGTGGGATCAGTATGCTCAAGGCGCTCTACGGTCCCTATCGTCATAAAGGAGTTCGATTCATTCCTACGGGTGGAGTGAGCGTTACGAATCTGGCCGATTACATTAAGGAACCTTCTGTGGTTGCCGTGGGAGGAACCTGGATCGCTTCAGCCGGCCTTATCAAGGCCAAGAACTGGGACGAGATATCCAATCTTGCTCGAAGTGCTGTGGAGATTGTTCGTTCTGCTATTGTATCATGAGCACTTGATTCTCGCTTGTGTCAAGTGCAGAGAACCTGCGTGAGAGGAGTCTATCGTGGAAGGACCGAGACCTGTGCGGTTGGATGAAATGTCATCGCTGAGTCAATTGGTGGACACTGTGTTTCGTTCTGGGCGTGACTCAACGATGTTCGGGGAGTTTCCTCATTATTTTCATCCCGACAATCTGGAGAATCTTTTCGTTTTTGTGGATCAAGGAAGAGTTGTCAGCCATTTTGGCATGACAAGGCGCTGGGCGTCGCTTGAGGGTAGCACTGTTGGAGTGGCGAGTGTTGGTGCCGTAGCCACCTATGAAGAGTATCGAGGCAAGGGTCTGGCTACGCAGTTGTTTGAACACAGTCGCCGTGAGATGATCGCTCATGGCATTGACTTCATGCTTATCTCAGGGGGACGGGGTCTTTACCGGAGAGCAGGTGCCGCGGATTTCGGAACCAACTACACCGGAGTTCTTGACCCTGGTTCCATTTCTCTTCCCGCGGAACGAGGGATCACCATATCGGAGTTTGAACACGCTGACTTCGACGCATGCCGACTTGCGTATTCTCAGAAGGCAGTTCATTATGTTCGTACCAGGGACGACTGGGAAGGCTTCCTGAATTGCCGATACGCGATGTGTCTGCTCTGCAACATGATCGTGCTGAGGCAAGACGGTGTGTTTGCCGGCTACATGGTTTTCTCAAAAACAAGTCCCGACGGATCAAGCAGAATGGTGGAACTTGCCGGTGATGAGCGTGCATTGTTTTTGGCGTTGCAGGCAATTGTTGATCGGTATCAGATCAAGAAACTCAGAGTGAACTTGCAGCCGGAAAACCATGTGATTAAGGCGCTGCTCGAAAGTGTTGGTCTGAGTCTTGAACCTCAGCCGAATGTTGGAACACTCCTTGTGCTTAACATGAAGCAGCTGATGGAACGTCTCCGTCCTTATTTTGAGACACGAGTCGGTATCCAGTGCGCGAAGGCCATTGTTGTCAAGGAACTCGATGGAGATGTCTTTGTATTCACTGACGGCCAGGATGAACTTCGTGTCCAAGGACTTCAGAATCTGGGCGATTTTGTCTTTGGTGTTTCCAGGGAACGTGTAGCAGGAAGTGTTTGGAGCAAGGTATTCCCAGTCCCCGGGCTCTGGTATGGACTTAACTACATCTGAACAAATGGAGGTTGAAAGATGCCCTCATCCGAACTGAAGGGTATGTACCTGTTGAACAAAGGATCCTTTGATGTCATCTATGGTGAACAGGAACGTCAGGATATCGCGGAGAGGGTGTCCATCGCTGCTCCCTTGCACACGGCGGAATCTGTCAACGCCGATCCTTCTGTTCTTTCAGAGATTGACATCATCTTCTCGGGTTGGGGCATGGCAAAACTCGATGAGTCGCTGTTGGGACAAGCACCCCGACTGAAGGCCGTGTTCTACGGAGCCGGTTCTGTTAAAGGGTTTGTGTCTGAGGCGTTCTGGGAGCGAGGCATTCTTCTGACAAGTGCTTATGCTGCCAACGCCGTGCCTGTTTGTGAATACACACTCTCGCAGATTCTGTTCTGCCTGAAGCACGGTTGGCAGTATGCACTTGCCATCAAGCGGGAAGGGAAGTATCCCACTCGAGCGCCGGTGCCTGGCGGCTATCAGAGCACTGTCGGGATTATCTCGCTTGGGATGATCGGGCGTGGCATGTGCGAAATGCTCAACAGATTCGATTTGAATGTGCTTGCCTACGATCCGTTTGCCACAGATGAGGATGCGAAAGCGCTCAACGTCCAGTTGTGTTCCCTCGATGAGATCTTCGTCCGTTCCGATGTCGTTTCACTTCATGCTCCGCGGTTGAAAGAGACAGAGGGCATGATCACAGGAGCACACTTGGAGTCCATGAAACCGGGTTCGACATTCATCAACACATCGCGAGGTGCCATCGTTCGTGAGTCTGAGATGATCGAGGTTCTAAAACGTCGTCCCGATCTCTTTGCAGTTCTTGATGTCACGAACCCGGAGCCTCCTCAGCCAGGTTCGGATCTCTACACCCTTCCAAACGTCATCGTGACTCCTCACATTGCCGGCTCGATGAGCGGTGAATGCCGACGCATGGGACGCTACATGGTTGAGGAACTCGATCGGTTCTTACGAGGCGAGCCATTGAAATGGCAGATCACCCGTGAAAAGGTTGCTCGGATGGCCTAGTGTTTGTTGCCTGTGAATCACAATGTTGAAGGAGCCTTCATATGGACAGTATTCTGCGTGTCCTCGGGATTGGAGGAAGTCCGCGTCGTGGTGGCAACTCCGAGATACTTCTCGACGAAGCACTCAGGACGGCTGTGGCTTTGGGTGCGTCTGCTGAGAAAATCGTTTTGAACGATCTGTCCATCGCACCATGTCAGGAGTGTTCTGGTTGCGATGCAACGGGTCGGTGTATTGTTCAGGATGAGATGCAGGATATCTATCCAAGACTCCGTTGTGCGGATGTCATGGTCCTTGCCACACCGGTCTTCTTCAGCGGCCCAAGCGCGCAGTTGAAAGCCATGATCGATCGAACTCAGGCATGCTGGGTGGAACGTTTTGTTCTGAAGAGGCCGGTGTCGGACACAGCTCGAATGAGGAGAGGGCTCCTTCTTTCAGTGGGTGCGCGTGGCGGGGAAGCCAACTTTCAAGCAGTTGAAAAGATCGTGAGGACTTTCTTCTATACCCAGAGTGTTAAGTACCAGGACGGCCTGTTCTTCCCAAACGTAGACCACAAGGCTGGAATCCTGAGTGTTGATGGGGCGATGAGCAGAGTTCAGGATGCCGTTCAGCTGACGCTCTCAGAAGTCGTTGCCGGGAGTCGGTAGAGCGTTTTCAGAATTTGGGATCTTTGGGGTCGCCGTAGAGTTCCTTGACGCATTCAGGGCAGAGGGCATGTGTGAATTCGGCATCTGAATGATCCCTGATGTAGACCTCAACCTGTTGCCAGTATCCGGTGTCATCGCGGATTTTCTTGCACTTGCTGCAGATGGGCAGAAGCCCCTTTAGAGCGCGGATATTTGCCAGCGCATCTTTGAGCTGGTTCAGGAGAGCATGTCTCTCCAAGGCGTATCGGATAGCGCGTACCAGGAGGGTGCTTTCCAAATCTCGCTTGGGGAGATAATCCTGTGCGCCGAGTTTTACCG
>JAKQFZ010000128.1 GCA_029558215.1 Candidatus Omnitrophota bacterium | reverse complement strand
TTCCCGACGATCGGCACCGGAACCTCGGACGGTCTGCCAGTCAACAGTCGCCCACAGACTGCACAGGGTGCCGGGCATCATGGTTCCTTCTTCGTCGCCTTTTTCGAATGGCGCACCAGTCCAGGCACAGATATCACCGTCGCCTGTCCCGTCCACATAGACACCCGCTTTGACCGCAAACAGGCCGCTCTTTCCGGCAAGGATGGCCGCTGTCACCTGGTCTCCATGCGTTTCCACATCAATGACTGTCGAGTGCAGCGAGAATTCGACCTTGGCATTCTCAAGCAGATCGTCGTAGACGCGCTTCAGGGATTCTGCATGAATTCCATAGGCATTGTCCGGCCCTGCGCCACCGATGGCCCTGAGATTCTCCAGAATCTCACGACCGATTCCGTCTGCCAGGAAATTGACGCCGTCAGAAAACTGCATGAATGCCGGTACCATACCTGCCGTTCCCATTCCGCCCAGACAACTGTGTCCCTCCGCGAGAAAGACTCTTTGCCCCTGTCGTGCCGCAGCCACTGCAGCCGCGCAACCGGCAGGCCCTCCTCCCGCCACGAACACATCCACCTCATGCCGAACCGGCAACGTTCTCCGAACAACAACAGACTTGTCTCCGCCGCAGCACCGAGTCGGGGCTGACTGTCTTGGATCTTCCTTGGGCTTTTTCTTGAACATGATGGTTTTCCTTTTCAGACCGTTATTCAAAACAGAGGTGGGAGAGATTTCTCTGCCACAGGATATCTACCGATCAGAACGTTATCACCACGCCTTGGCGATCCCGATCCAGTCCTGGATGCTGCTCAGTCCCTTCTCTGCGAGAATCTCCTGCATTTCCGAAAGGATGGCAAGCGGACAGCAGGGATCGATCATGAGGCTGGTTCCGATTTGGAAAGCCACCGCTCCAAGTGCCATGAACTCGAGCGCATCCCGCCCTGATGATATTCCTCCCACCGCGACAACCGGAATGCCCGTGGCTCGAACAACCTGATCCACTGCGTAGAGCGCAAGTGGTTTTATGGCGGGTCCGGACAAACCGCCGATACGGTTGCCCAGCGCGGGAGCACCGCGCTCAATGTCCAAAGCCATGCCCACAAAAGTGTTGACTGCCACCAAGGCGTCGGCTCCCGCCTCTTCCGCAGCACGAGCCAACGATCCAATGTCCGTTACGTTGGGAGTCAGTTTCACCCAGAGAGGCAGCGTGCACTTCTGTCTCACCGCCGAAACAACCGCCTTGAGCGTGTCGCAGTCCTTGCCGAAAGCAAGCCCCCCCTGCTTCACGTTCGGACAGGACACATTCAACTCGATGGCGGATGCGATTGCTGCAGCGCATACAGCCTCAGCAACCTGAACATACTGCTCGATGGTGTTGCCCGCGATATTCACGATGACCGGTGTTCCGCAGTCCTTCAGGCGGGGAAGCTGTTCCTGGAGAAAGCACTCCAAACCGACATTCTGAAGGCCGATGGCGTTGAGCATGCCACCGCAGGTTTCGACGATTCTCGGTGGCGCATTGCCCTGTCGAGGTTCCAGAGTGACGCCTTTGGTGACAAACGCACCGAGCGATGACAGTTCGATGAAACGGGAGAGTTCTTCCCCACAGCCGGAAGTTCCGGATGCCGTCATGATAGGATTGCGAAGTGCCACATCCCCAACTTTGACGGACAGATCCACCGTGGATTGTGCGCTCTTCATGCAGTCCCCTCTTGATCCCCCTGGGTCGAAGGGGGACGAGAATGATGGAACGGCTCCAACCAACGACGACCAGAAACAATCATGCAGGCACTATCTCGTTGGAGGCCAGGAACTGGAGTAACTGTAGGAGTTGACAATTCCGGCTTTGTCAAACCGGATGGTCAAGTCCTTCGCCCAAGTCTCAAAGCTGAGCAGGCGAAACTGGTAGTGGCTGTACGTCCAGGTTTCCTCGCCGTTCTCAATGCCCTTGGAACCCGGGGCACCAAACATATTGAGAACATTATTCTTTGACGTCTTGCCCTGCTGAATGGCTCGAACCGAATCTTCCTGGAACTCCTTTCCCATGGTGAAACATCCAAGTAGGAAACACATCATGGGCAAAATCGCCACACACAATACCAACCGTTGCCGTCTGCTTTTCATCCCAATCATCTCTCCCTTTCCAAGACTGTTTTTGTGTAGATTCTAGCAAACCTGTTCATCAATTTCACTCTTTGATCTTGCCGGACACTCGCGCCAGTACATACATCACCCCTGTGACGAGCGTCAGCCAGAGTAAATTCAGCGCCTTCCATTTTCGTCGTCTCAGCATGGCTGGTCTCCCTCGAACGAGACATCCACAAACCACTACGCGCCCAGGTGCCTTCGGATGTATCGCAACGCCTTCACCGGATGCAGCATCCCCTTCTTGAGATACTTTCCCTGCCGGAAAGTCCGCCAAAATTTGTGCCTGTCCCATTCCCGGTAGGCCATTCGAAGCCCTTCCTCGAGTTGCTCCTTGGACAGATTCTCAGTTCGGATCACCGCCTGATTGCTGCCGTCGTATTGAGTCCAGTCCTTGCTCAGCAGAAAGCCCTGCTTGTCGAGCATGTCAAAATAGGCACTTCCAGGGAACGGCGTCACGATGGAAAACTGGATCGAATCCGGACTGAGTTTCTTGGCATATCGTATCGTCTGTCGGATGGTTTCTCGGGTCTCACCTGGAAGTCCGAACGTAAATGTCAGATGGAAGTTGATGCCAAGGTTTCTGGTGTGCTTGACAATCTGTTCCACTTTCTTCAAATCCAGTGCTTTCCCGCAGGCGTCCACCAACTTTTGGCTGGCGGATTCGACTCCGTACTTGATGGACTGAAGTCCCGCACCTTTCATCGCTTGAAGCATTTCAAGATCAGCGGTGTCCGCGCGAGCCATCACCGCCCAGGGCAGTCCCAGACGCCGTGACTTAAGCTCGTCACAAATCTCAAGAATTCTCTTCTTGCCTATGTTGAATGTATCGTCGTCAAAGTAAAGTGACTGGATACCGTACTCCCGAACACAATGCTCTATCTCGTCCACAACATCCTTGGGATTGCGCACCCGATACCGCGAACCGTGATACATGATCTGCGGCCAGGCGCAGAAGATGCACTTATACGGACAACCACGGCTTGCCCACATTTGAAGGCTCGGACAGGGGATTCCACCGGGACAGTCATGGTAGGACGCCATCGGTAGATGATGCCGGGCAGGCCAGGGTAGCTCGTCCAGGTTTTCGATCAAAGGTCGCCGCTCCCCCACGACAACCTGTCCGGATGATCCCCGACCGATGAGACCAGCAATTCCCAACCAGGACTTTCCTGTCGAATAAGCTTCAACAAGATCTCGAAGCGTGTATTCATATTCCCCCATCAGGACAAAATCCACGTCCTGCTGCGCTTCGAGGAATCCAGAACGATACATCTCGATGTACGGGCCGGCAAAGACGATGGGAACGCTCTTCCCGAGCGTCTCCTTCACGCGTCGGGCATCGCCCAAGTCTTTCCCAATGGATGGAGTGGAAACTTCGAGAAGCACCAAATCCGGTTTGAAGTGCTGCATACGTTCGAAGAATGTGTCATCGGAGATCCGTTCTGCAATGCCATCCAGCAGCAGCACATCATGACCTGCCTTTTCGAGTACGGCCGTGGCATACGCCAGGTAGAAAGGGAAAGGCATATACGGATCACCACAGCGTTCAAAATGCGGCCATCGGGATCCGGCACGAACCCCGTAAAGCCCCGGTTTGCTCCAAGGCGAATTGCCCAAAAAGACTCGCATCTTCAGACCGTCCTGACTTAGGCTGTTGTCAACAGCCTCGACATTTCAACGCGTTCCTTGGAAAAGTAGAACGATCCCCATTTCTTGTCAAATTGGGGAAGATGGGTTGTGATCAACTGACTATCTTCAGATTGTATCCGTGCTTTACCACACGAAAAAGGAGTTGGAGTTGAAAAGTGACATCCAGTGTGGGAAACTACTTAGGAAATGGACAGACTGAAGAATCCGCTGACGTTTACGACCGAGCCGTCCCTGAAAAGAATAGGGTTCTATCTGGTTTTTGCCTTCTCCGTCAGCCTGGCATTCCTGATTCTTTGGTCGGAGACCACTCTGGGATTCATCCCAGTGCTTCTGTTTCTCATCGCATCGCTTGTGTTGTGGATCGTCATCCTGCGCTGGCAGATCAGGGCGGATGAAAAAGGTATCGCTGTGCGAAAACTGCTGTCATGGGATTGGTGGCGGTGGGAAGACTTTGAAAATGGACGCATCTACCGCTCTGTGGAGCCTGATGGGTTCATCCGATTCACTCCTGATTTGCGCATCCAGCATCTCTCCTTTGCCGGCTTCCGCTATGAGGACAGGGAATTGCTGATGTCACTCTGTCTCAAACTCTGGAAACCACCCGCGGGAACAGATATCCCCAAGGAGATTTCTGTTTGGTTCCCCCGGTTCTTGCCGAAATTCCTTCAGACGCATCTGTGCCTGTCCCCGGAAGGTCTTCGCTTGACCCATCGTGGGAGGAATCGAGACTATTTGTGGAACGATGTTCAGGCTGTGATGATCGGTCGCAGCACCCATAATCATCAAAACTTCCGCTATCTTTTGGTCGCGCTGCCGGATCGGGTCATCCGGCTATCGTCGGGTTCCGGAATGGGTTCGCTCTGGAGTGGTTCCGTTCCCGAATGGATCGTCGAATTCCTGAGCAGACATGTTCCTGAGGAGAAAAGAGAGTCTTTTGTATTTCATGAGCCTCCCATAAACCGTCAGGAGTTGGAAGGTTATCTGCACTACAGAGCACAGACTCTCGCTTCCACGCAGAGAGATTTCCCTTATCTGATGATCTTTTTTGTTCTGCCAGTTCTGTCGTTTCCTCTCCTGATAGGTCTCTCTGAGTCTATGCGACACGATACGAAAATCCCAATCGCAGGGATTGTCTGTTGGTTGTCACTCCTGGCGCTCGCTGCATTGATCCTGTTCCTGTTCGTGCCTTGGCAGCATAGAAAGCTCCTCGCACGAGAGCGAGCACGGTTGGAGAATCTTCTGCTGTGGATAAACCCGGAAGGAGTCAAGGAAGCATCGTCTGAAAGACCAGAAACACTTCAGAGCTGATACTTCTCACGACGATATCCCAGCGTGCGTCGAGTAATACCAAGCATGTCCGCCGCCTTGGTGGCGTTGCCTCCAGAATCTTCGAGCGCTTTCTGGATCAGCCTGCGTTCCATTTGTTCCAGCGTCATCCCGTCCAGCAATGCGGATGGTGCTTCGGGCGAGGGGGCTGGATTCCTTGCTTGAAGATACAAGGGCAGTTCATTTTCGGTGATCTCATCGTTGCCTGTCATAATCTCCGCATGCTCCAAAGCATTCTGGAGTTCCCGAACGTTTCCAGGCCATGGATGTCTGAGCAGGAGAGAGCGGGCACCTTCGGTGAGACGACAGAGATCCCTGCCTTCCCGGCGCGCTGAGTCGCTCAGAAGCCGGTCAATAAGCGGCGGAATGTCTTCCGGTCTCTCGCGAAGTGGTGGCAGAACAAGTGTCACAACGTTGAGACGGTAATAGAGGTCTTCTCGGAATTGCGATTCCTCGATGGCTTCCTCAAGATCGCGATTGGTTGCCGCAATGACCCGAACATCTACACCGATTGTTTTGGTGCTTCCAACCGGTTCAAACTGTCGATCCTGAAGCACTCGAAGGAGTTTGACCTGCGTGTTGAGAGTCATGTCGCCAATCTCGTCAAGGAATATGGTGCCTGTGTCCGCCAACTGGAAACGGCCAGGCTTGGCTTCCGTCGCTCCGGTGAACGCTCCCTTGATGTGACCGAAAAGATCGCTCTCAAGAAGTCCTTCCGGAATGGCCGCACAGACGGCCTTCACAAAGGGATGTGAAGCGCGCGGTGAATTGTAATGAATCACCTGCGCCAACAAATCCTTGCCGGTTCCGGACTCTCCACGAAGCAACACTGTCGCGTTCTTGGCAGCGACCTTGCGTGCCATCTCCAACACTCGGCGCATCGAAGCCGATTTCGCGATCACAGAGTCGAACGAAAACTCCGATTGCTCCTCTTCCATAGTGACGGCAGCAGGCTCTCCTTCCGAGGCAAGAGCGAACAGCCGGTTCAGAAGGCGCTTCAGATCGTGCGTCTTGACGGGTTTTACAAGGAAGTCTGCGGCGCCCAGTTTCATCGCTGAAACCGCATTTTCAACAGTTCCGTAGGCTGTCATCATGACGACTTCAGTTTGAGGACGGATCTTCTTGACGCGATCAAGCAGTTCGATGCCGTTCATCTCAGGCATCCGAATATCCGATACGATCACATCAAAGGGAAACTCTTCAAGGCGTTTGAGAGCGTCTTCCGCCGATGTGACCGACTCAGCAGTCCAGCCCGACATGGTTTCCACAGCCTTCGTCAGGATGCGTCCGAGCCTTTCCTCATCGTCCACAAAGAGAACACTGTGCATAACGGTCACTCCTGATACTCCACATCGGGATCATCGTATCGCATTCGTTCACGATGTTCGACGGGAATCTCCGGGAACACCATCCAAAAGCAACTGCCGACAGTCCCTGCGAAAATCCCTGAGGAATCCGGGTGAAAGGACGATGCTGATATGTCCCGCACTGTACTTTCTGAGAAGAGGCCTTCCCCAATGATTCCAAAGATCTTCGACTCCTTTTGGGGGCAAGGCTCGATCATGGCGAGCCTGAAAAAGTCTGACCCGATCCAGAGGCACTCGCAGAGGATAGGACAAAGGTGACAGAAGGAACGAGACTCGAGACACATCCTGATCCAAGAGACCATCCTGGATGATATCGTTCCGAATCGTCCGAAGCAGTGGAGAGGTCTTGAGAATGTGCGTTAAATCAACGGGCGGAACGACAATGGCAGACAAAGCCAAATCGGTTTCAACAACACTGACCAGGGAGGTAATCCAGCCACCCATACTCATGCCCATGACCCCGATGCGGGATGCTCCCTGCTGTCTCAGGATCGCGATGAGGCGTCGCACGTCCAGAACGGCCTGTCGTATGCTGTCGAAAGTTCTGACCATGTTTCCTGAAATGGTGTATTCCCCTGTCCAGGAGCCAGAAGGAGTCCTTCGCATTTGATAGGGTGGCTCGATCACGACGGAAGAAATGCCCATCCGAAGAAGGGGACGACCGAAATACCACAACAGCGGATCCAAATGGCCGATAATCCAACCTGGAACAAGAATGAGCACAGGCTTTCCTTCGAGGGAACCAGACCTAATCCTTCGCGCGTGGACGGTGTTGTTTCTCTCAATTGGTGTTTGCACTGCTGAAGGAAAGACAAATTCCTCAGTGCTGTGGCCAAACAGGTGGTGTGCAGACTGAATCGCAAATTCATCTGTTGGACAGGGATCAGAGAAAACATGATCCGGATCGGCAGACTGATAGAGGTGCAGGAGTTGCTCGAGCTCACTCGGCTCCGTATGGTGGTGAGAGCGACTCAGAAAGAAGCGAGTCAGCGACCAGATGACTGCGATGTCCAGGCTTTCAGCGAAGAACTTGGCGAACACTTCTGACCTCATGTCCAAGAGAACGAAGGCACTCAAATCCCGGACGCTTGATCGGAATATCAACTGGCACCGCGCACCCTATTCGAACCTCATCCATAGGCGGGCAAGCGATGCAACGGACTCCGCAGAGCGCCGTACAGTCTGCGAAATGCCTTTGCAGAAGGATTCAACAGCAATCACGAGGGTCTGTCAAACCGCGGATTAGTCACTCGACAACCACAGATGAAGGACCACGAAAAGGGCTTTCCTTCTTGCCTCATCGGGTGGATTCGACCTTTCTGTGATCCACCTGAACTTGACAAAGCATCTGAACGCCTTAGACTCTCCCTGTCGTGCTCCTGAGCAGGCCAGCGCCTGCGAACGATGAGTGATATACAAAGGAGATCTTGGGAAAGGCGCGAATCGAGGCGATGGAAAGTACAACTCTAATCACTCCCAGAAGTGAAGGCCCCGACTTTGTCGGTATCGGAGTTCAGAAATGCGGAACGACCTGGCTCGGTGACATTCTGAGCCAGCATCCGGACGTCTTGGTTGAGAAGAAAGAAATCAGTTTCTACACACACCATTTCCATAAGGGCTACAACTGGTATCACAATTGGTTCAAAGAGAAGAACGGCCGAATCGCAGGCGAGATCACTGTCAGTTATCTCTTTCTCCCAAGGCCTGATTCCTTTCACAAGGAGTTCTACCCCAAGCGAAATCCCAAGAGAACACTACTTTTCTGGCGAAAGCAACCTTCAGCCCGCGATCAACTTCTGGAGCACTATCCTGGACTTCGCGTGTTTGCCATCTTTCGAAATCCAGCAGACCGTGCCTGGTCGCATTACTGGTTCTGGCGAAACCGCAGGGAGCGCATGGGCAAGAGAATCGTCCCATTCGAGGATTTCTTCGCGGCGGATGCACGTTGGGTGCAAACCCATGGCCTGTATGCAGACCATCTGGCGTACTGGCGTGAGGCTTTTCCTGACATGGGTGTATATCTTTTTGACGATCTGAAGAATGATCCTGACACGTTGATCAAGGATCTCTACCGTTTTGTCGGTGTTCGTGATGATTTCACTCCGGTAATCGGAGAGAAAGTCAACGCAGGTCGCTATGAGAAAATGCCCAAAGAGGTGCGCACTCAGTTGATTGCGCACTATAGAGATCAGATCGAACGCTTTTCGGTAATGATAGGCCGCGATCTCACTCCCTGGCTCCAAAGATGACTCGCCGTGCGAGACTGGCACTACCCGTCCGGAAAACCAGCAGAACAAGTCTCTCTGAGCTGCGGATAGGGCATTCGCAACAATGCAGGTTGACAGCCTGAGTCTCGCGGGATGATAATTCCTGACGTTGACGAACAACATGAAGGAGATTCAGCAGTGAAGAGGAATTCCACAACAGGTTGGGTGCTTTTGATAACTTTGGTTCTTGTCAGTCAGACGTCCGCTTCCTGGGCGCAACAAACCGGAGCCCTTCAGCCGCCTGCTCTTCCCCCGGCGGCAGGCACCCTGGAAAGAACCGTTCAATCGGCATCACCCGAAGCGGCAGGACTGACTGTTCTAGGAACGCCCGAGATATTCTGCCCAGAGCCGACCAAGAGCTTCGGCGTTCTCTATGTCAGCGAGGAATGGAAACACTCGTTTGTTGTCACCAACAAGGGAACCGCCGATCTGATTATCAACAACGTGACCAAGGACTGTGGCTGCACGTCCGCGTCGGCTGACGCCAAACAGCTCACGCCCGGACAGTCCACAAATATCAATGTGGCTTTCAACTCAGGTCAACACCCGACCAAGACGAAGAAGAAGGTTACCGTCCTCTCCAACGATCCGGTTAACCCCAAACTGGCTCTGGAGTTTGTTGGTGAAGTCACGTCTGCGTTCCGATTCTCTCCTCCGACGTTTCCGCCGTTTGGCGCTATGACGAAAGGTGCCTCCAGTGAGAGATCCATAGACATTTTCGTCGCGGTAAAGGAGCCCGTCGAACTGACTGGCGTGGAAGGCCCCTCACCTCTGGTGCAGAAATCGCTCATCAAGATAGCCGACGAGCCCGAACGCCACTACCGTTTGACTGTCAGACTAGAGATTCCAGAGGATTTTCCTGAACGCTTTGTTCGCGATGACATAATCGTCAAGACCACTTTTGAGAGGGAGAAGGAACTTCGTTTTGCCATCTACGCAGGCATTGAGCCTGAAGTTTCCCTCACCCCAAGTTTCATGAATTTCCACTCGGTTCAGAAGAGCCAGCACCCCTCTCGAACCGTGTACATTCAGAGTCGCCGAAACAAGGATTTTCAGATCACTGGCATCGAGCACAGTCTCGCAGGCATGGAGATTGAAGCGGCTTCGGAGTCTCTTGGTCCCGAAGGTGGTACTCGATATAAGATCACCGCCAAGATGACCGATGAATTCAGCCAGGAAGGATTCTTCCGCGATCAGGTTCTGCTTCGAACCAACCTCAAGTCGCAACCGGAGATTCAACTCTTTGTCTACGGAAGCCTGTTGGCGCAGCAGGGAGTGGGCATGCAGCCTCCGTTACCGCAAGCGGTTGCGCCTCCCCCTGTACAAAACACTGTTGAGCAACCCGAACAGCATGCAGAGTAGGGTACTCAGCCGACCCACTGGATGCCAGGATCTGTCAGATCAACAGCCGGCCGATTGGGAAAGTCCATCGGGTGTTCGTGAATGAGTGTCGCGATGGTTTCCTCTAGAACGGGGAAGTTGATCGGTTTGGTCAGATAGGCTGAGCCTCCGATCTTCTTCCCATACTCCTCGTCGTGTGGTTGCCCCTTCGCAGTGAGGAACACAATGGGCAGGTTCTGCAGCCCTTCCTTGCGTCGGATGAATTCACATGTTTGGTATCCACTCATCTTGGGCATCATGACATCCAGGATGATCAGATCGGGCAAGTACTTCACAGCCAGTGTCACCGCACTGAGACCGTCCCTGGCAGGAATCACCTCATAGCCGAGATCCACGAGAAACAGCACCAGCATGTGGATGACATTCCTGTCATCGTCCACAATGAGAATACGACTCTTCATCCCTGGCACCTCCTGAAAGAAAAACTCTGCCCACGCCAACCAGAGCCAGTTTACCTATCTGTTCCAGATCCTTCACGATCTGCTTTCGACAGTGTATCCCAAGCGGGGATCCAGAAGTTTCATCGCTTCTTCGATATAGGAAAGATCCCCCTCGTCAAGATAGTCCTTATAGCCCCCGACAATACCGCGACGAACCTTAAAGGAGTCGGGATCCTGAGCGTCCGCGGGTCGAAGACATTTGTGATCTGCCTTTCCCGTGGCTTCCATTTCACGCATCGAGTCGAAGGACGCGGTCTTGAGCGCCCCAGCAAATTTCTCCACATCAATGGTGGGAAAGCCCAAGAAGGCAAGAACCGACTGGAATGTGCTTCGAGGATCTGTCTGAAAATCCTCGTAACGGAAAATGTGGATATTGTCGTAGTCGTGCCATTCCTTCATCCAGGTGTTCAACATCCAGATCACAGATTCAATCCCGAATCTGCGGTGGCGGATCATCTCCGACAAAGATCCCTTGAAGATGCGGCTCCTCTTGGTTAGATGGAAGTACAGGGAGACAATGACGTCCCGAGGATCCCGAACCAAGAGCAGAATTTTGCTAGTGCATCGTGCCGAGGCAGGCACGAGATGTTTGCCTAGCAGCCTTTGACGAAGACTGGCGCGCACAAGATGCTCCCAGAGATCGTGAGCAAAGCGAACGTCCATCGTTCGATCAGAGCCATGGAACAGGAGCGAGAAATCACGATTCTCAACAGCGGAGAAATAAGCTTTCAGGAATACCTTGAGCCACGTCCTTCCACACTTGGGAACAGACACCACAATGGCGTCGGCCTTGCGAAGGATTCGCCCCTTTCGAGTCAGGTTCCAGCGAATATGATCCAGTGGTCGAGGCTGCCACGTCCCGATGCCCGGACTACGAAACACCAGACGTGGTGTCTTTGTTCCAGACGACGTTGCATCGCAGCAACAACAGCCGCAGGAAGGCTCTCCCTTATGAACTTTGTTCTCGGAAGCATTCCTGTCCCTAACAGAAGGAGAACTCATCTCCACTCCTCCCTATTCACGAGGCAGGCCGGCTGCCTCTCGATAGTTGGGACTGTAAGTGAGATGCATGATTTTCGCAAGACAAGATAGATAGTGTTTGTATCGGTTCGGATACACAGGGTTTGGTTGTTCCGCGCAGGTATGGCCGAAGCATTACAAGAAGATGGACGTGGTTGCATCACCTCACGTCGCGTATTAGGTTGGTGCCAGGATTTCATTACCAAAGGAGGCTCTCATGTTCTCCCACATTCTGCTCTCTCTGGCTGCGATCGTCTCTCTTCCCGAAGGATCGGCACCTTCCCCCGTAATCTGTCCACATTTCCCCAACGCCCTCTACGCCTTTGTGTGGCGAAACTGGCAGCTGGTTCCCGTTGATCGGATGGCATCCGTCGTGGGAGCATCGCCGGAACAGATTCTCCAGATTGGCCATGGCATGGGGCTGAACGGCCCGCCTGAGATCACACCGGAGCAGCAGAGACGCTCTTGCATCACAGTGATCCGACGCAATTGGCACATCCTTCCCTATGAGCAGCTGCTCGATCTTCTCGGATGGACGGAATCGGAAATGGCCTACACGCTTCGAGAAGACGACTTCCTCTTTCACAAACTCGGCAATCTGAAACCCAAATGCGCTCCAATCCGCTACGCCGAGCCGGATGCTGAGACACGCCTCGAACAGGAACGCATTGCCAAGGTCGTCGAGCGGTTCTTCCCTGGTGGCGTCGGTCTTCTGAATGAGCCACTGTTCGATTTCATTCAAGATCTGTCAGCGCCGCTGAATCCTTCCGCGGCGTTCTCATCTGTGCGGCAATCTGAGCCGAGATTCTGTTATTCCTACTTCGCGTTGTACGGGGATCCGCTGCTGGATCCGTCTCTCGATCCCTATCCCGATGGATACCTGGCTCGACTGGCTCAGTTGGGTGTGAATGGTGTGTGGCTCCAGGGAGTGTTGTACAAGCTTTCTGAGTTTCCATGGGATCCAAGTTTGAGTGAAGGCTTTGAAACTCGTCTAGAGAACCTTCGACAACTGGTGGCGAGGACAAAGCAGAAGGGAATCGGCGTCTACCTGTACCTCAATGAACCCCGGGCGATGCCCGAATCCTTTCATCAGAAGAACCCCGGACTGAAGGGAGTCAGCGAGGGTGACTATTCCACGTTGTGTTCCAGCGTTCCAGAAGTTCAGGCGTATCTGACCCATGCGGTCGAGAGCATCTGTCGTGCAGTTCCTGATCTGGCAGGCTTTTTTACTATCACCGCCTCGGAGAATCTGACAAACTGCTGGTCACACTATCAGGGGGCACACTGTCCACGTTGCTCAAGTCGTCCCGCGGGGGATGTGATCGCGGAAATAAACCAACTCATTCAGGCGGGTATTGAACGAGCTGGTTCCAGCACACGCTTGATTGCCTGGGACTGGGGTTGGCAGGACGACTGGGCGATTCAAGCCATCGAAAAACTACCTCCTGCCGTTTCCCTGATGAGCGTGAGCGAATGGAGTACCCCAATCCAGCGCGGCGGCGTGAATTGCTCTGTGGGGGAATACTCCATTTCGACCATCGGGCCAGGGCCTCGTGCAACGCGGCACTGGGAAGCCGCGCACAAGAGCGGGCTGAAGACCCTTGCCAAGGTTCAAGCGGGCAACACTTGGGAATTGTCCTCGGTACCCTATATTCCAGCACTGGAAAATGTGGCAAAGCACGCTGCGAATCTTCGCAGTGTGGGAGTGGACGGTCTGATGCTGGGCTGGACGCTGGGTGGGTATCCTTCGCCGAATCTGGAAGTGTTTTCCGAAATCGGGCGCGACCCGAACATCTCTACCGATGACGCTCTGATTCGGGTAGCGGAACGACGATTCGGCACGGCCGTTGCGCCTGCCATTGTGCAGGCATGGCGGAGTTTCAGCACGGCCTTCAGCGAGTTTCCTTTTCACGGTTCATTGGTCTATCTCGCACCCCTTCAAATGGGGCCAGCAAATCCCCTTTGGGAGCAGCCGACGGGATATCGCGCAACGATGGTCGGCTTTCCCTATGACGATCTGGATAGCTGGAGAGCCTCCTATCCACCGGAGGTTTACACTGGACAGTTCAGAAAGATCGCAGACGGGTTTGACGATGCTCTCGAAGTCCTGCACTCTTCGATCAAGAAGGACGTCGCGGTCATCACTCAAGCACAGCGAATGAACCTGGAACGGGAATTGGTCGTAGCGCAAGCCGCAGCAATCCACTTTCGAAGTGTTCTCAATCAAGCCGAGTTCGTGGTGGCACGGAAGGCGTATAACGAGAGCCCCTCTGATGAAACGCGGCAGACTCTGGAACGCTGTTTGATCAGTGAGATCGATCTGGCGCAACGCCTGTATGCGCTTCAGGCAAGCGACTCCCGCCTCGGGTTTGAGGCGTCAAACCATTACTTCTATGTACCAATGGATCTCGCCGAGAAGGTGTTGAACTGCCAGGATCTCCTGAAGCGATGGCTCAACAGGTAGGAAAGCACCTGCGTATTTGCCCTCATTGTAGCGGATGAGGAAGTCCTTTCGGCCGCGCTCAGGAAATGCTTTCCGACCATGGACGTTCCGACGTCTCCATGAAGAAGTCGTTCCAATCAGCGACAAGAGTCCTCAGGCCATAGGACAAGTCCCTTCTACCAACAAGTCACGCAACCTTGATACTTGCCTGTGCTGCTCTTCTGGGTTCTCACGATGTTTCCCTTGCTCGTTACTCCATTGGTCGGATCGTAGGGCGTGTCGGCTCCAAACAGGATCAGATCTGTGGAAGCGGGATCCGCATAGAGTCCGTCGGGACCAAGGGAAGCGATACGCCACTTTCCGTACTTGATGAGAGCACCCACGTTGTAACCCGGTGCATCAATTGCCAGTGGAGACGGAAGAGGAGCGCCTGCCGAGACTAAATCGCTCAGTTGCGTCTGACTCAAGACCTTGTTGTATTTGTAGAACCTTGGTCGGGATCCGAGCACGGGATCGTCTTTTGCTGTCGAGAACGGATCTATGAGCGCCCCTTGTTGCAGATACGCTATGGGTGTTGTGATCTGAAGAGGTGCGCCTCCCGTCTGTCCATCATTGGGGGGATAGTCTCCGCCATCTGTGAAGACGAGTTCAATTGCGCCGGAGAATGCCTGCAAGTCCGCCTTCGCCCTGGCACACTTGGCTCGAGTCTGGGCGGCGAGGAAATTGGGAATTGCTATGGCAGCAAGTATGCCGATGATCGCAACCACGATGAGCAATTCGATGAGCGTGAAGCCTGACTGGTACTGTCGCCGACACGCAGACTGAATAGGCAGCAGTCTCCTCAACAAAGTTCTCTCGTTCTTCATATCTTTCATCCTCCAATTCTGTACATTCCCAAACGCCTATTGTGCTTTGACGGAAAGGCTTCAGGCGGAAAGCCCTCGTCCTGGAGGCTTCCTTCCTACACAGTCTTCTGCGGAAAGAAGCACGGCACTACTTTAGTCATAGTCTCTCCAGCCACCCGCAACTCCACTGGTCTGTGGTGTCGGGGTGTTCTGTGGTGTCATGGTCGGTGTCGGTATCATCTCTGTCGAAACTCGGAAGACTCCCCCTCCCGAAGTTCCCACGAACAGCAGACGATTCATCGGATCGCATTCAATGTCTATGCAGTTCAGAGAACTTAGCCCGTTGTTCATCTTCTCCCAGGAATAGCCGCCGTCAATGGTGACATAGACTCCCTGATAAAGTGTGGCCGCAAACAGCATTTCCTGCCTCGGGTCGGCTGCAAAGGCCTTGACGGGCTGGCTGAGCATCGTCGCGCTCCAAGAAGATCCACCATTGGTTGAGATAAACGCCCCGAGGCTGGTTCCGACGATGACAACGTCAGGTGCGTTTGCTGCAACGTGAACCGCATAGCCGTAGTGGCTCGTTCCAGAGTGGAAGTCTCGGAGGTTTCCTGTCACGTCACTCCAGTTGGATCCACCATCCGACGAACGGTAGATTCTCGGACCTCTATTCTCTATGCCCAAGGCATAGACAATGGATCCATTCGAAGGAGCGACAGCGATATCCGTGCATCTGCTATCAGCATAGATTGCTGTACCCAGATACCGTACTGTGCCCCAAGAGACACCCTTATTCGAACTCTTGTAGACGGCCATTTTGTAGCCCGAACCTGTATAGTAGCTTCCTCCTCGGTACATGTTGTTCGCATTCGTCGGGTCGGATGCGAGGCAATAGAAGTTTCTCGCCGAGTACCCATCACTGATAACTGACCAACCGGACCCTCCGGTTGTGCTCCTGAAGAGCGATGGGGCCACAGGTCAACCAAAGCCCTTCTGAGCGAGAGCAATCTGCGGGTCGTCAGTGCAGAAGAGCAGATCGACGACATCCGAGGTACACCCTTCGAATGAACCCTTCTGTGACCAGGTAAGTCCGCTGTCATCGGTCCCGAGAATCCCAATACCGGACTGTGCAATGAGAAGCCGTTCCGGTTTGGATGGCGCTAGTGCCATGGCGCTGATACGAGAGTTGACAATTCCATCGTGCGCCGTTGACCACGTGGAACCGGAGTCGGTCGAGCGGTAGAGACCAACGTTTGTGGAAACATAGAGAATGCCAGTCCCGGCGATGGTCTCAATAGAGGCACACGTCCCCTTGATGGTGGGATAACCCCGAAGAGTCCAGTTGTCTCCGCGGTTCGAAGAGACGTATATCCACTGCCCGCTGCCCGCGTAGACTTTCTGGGGAGCGAGAGGGTCAATGCTCAGACAATATGCTGTCATGCTCGTTTTGCGTGGCCAGGTCTCGCCTCCGTCAGTGGTCATACAGACGTTGACATTGCCTCCAACATAGACCCGCTGAGCATCGGTTGGATCAATGGCGACACAGAGATGATAGCGTCCATCATAGTTGTCAACACGATCAGAGAGGTCTACCCAAGTAGCACCAGAATCCTGGGACTTCAGCAGCACTCCTCTATAGTTGGTACCATTGTGCTTGGCGCCACATATATATAAAGTGCTTGGACTTGACTTTGACACCGCCAGGCCCGTTACTTCACAGTAGTAAGGAAACGTCTGCGGAAGCACCGACACACCCCAGGTTGCCCCACCATCGG
>JAKQFZ010000103.1 GCA_029558215.1 Candidatus Omnitrophota bacterium | reverse complement strand
ATTCCTGAAGCGCAGCACCTTATGGACAAGGCAGGCGAGAGTCTGAATGCTTTGCATATCCCGCTGCTAACAGCGCTTCTTGGAATCTCTCATGGCACAGCCTGATCAATCGGCTCCAGAACAATCTTCTCCAGATTCATCGTTTCTCCGTTGGGTCCTGGAGTCAGAAAGACCTGAAGTTGGTGCTGCCCCTTTCCAAGCGAGATCTCGCCGACCTCAAACGATTTGAACACCCAAAGGCGACCGGTTGAAAATGCCTTTCCTGGCAAGTCCTGATCGTCTATCCGGATGCTGTAGTGTGCCAGAGCGGGGATCTCCATTTCCCCCATTCCATCGGTCTCCTTTCCGTTGACAGCATAGGTGATGACCACTCGATACCGATCCTCTGCTGGTGTTGTGAATGTCCAGGTTGGCACATCTTGCGGACGGTTCCAGTTGGTGATGAAGACGTGTTCCAATACGTTTTCGAGCTTTGCCTGCTGGCCGAACTTTGTGTGCAGTTCCCCTGCTTCGACACCGAGGTGGATGGCACCATCTGAATCGGGCTGGATCTCGAAAGGAAGCACTTCGGGAGAGCCGTCGAGCTGAATCTTGACAGCGCTGGCTATCTCATCGGGTGCTTGTTCGGGCAACTGAATCAGCACATCCTGTCCCTCACGAGAACACGCAAGAGCGCAACAGGGATCTGCAAGCAGAGACGCGCTCAGCACCCCGTTTTTCAGACCCGGGATGCGCAGTCTCCTGTCAACAGGCCAACCAAACACATGCAGGTAAAGCGCACTCTCTCTGACGCAACACCGACCCCAGAATGGGAGTTTTGGAAAGCAACTGGCAGTGGTCTTGTAGATGCCTTCGCCGTTGGCTTTGAGCCACCGGCCAATCGCTTTCAGCCTTGTTTGGAATTCATCCTGGATCTGGCCGTCGGGCATGGGACCAATGTTCAGAAGCAGGTTCCCGCCCTTACTGACCACTTCAACCAATTTGCGAATGAGATCGCGTTCCGTCTTGAACACAGTCTCATACTTGTTGTAACCCCAGCTGTCTTCATTGATGGTCATACAGGCTTCCCACAATGTCGCTTTTCCATCAATGCCGACAACGCCGGTCGCCGGAACATATTGTTCCGGTGTGCCAAAGTCGGCGGGGTTGCCAGGTTGCCGTTTGAAAAGCCGGTCGTTGACCAGAGTGTTCGGACTCAGTTGCTTGATGAACTGGAGCGTCTCCAGCGAACGCATCTCCTCGATGGTGTGTTCCCATTCACCGTCAAACCACAGAAAAGCCACGTCGCCGTAGTCGGTGAGCAGCTCGCGTAACTCCTCTTTCATGAAATCAAGATACCGATTCAGATCTGCACCTTCCGCCGAACGGTTTCGCTCCCAAACACGTCTTGGCAGATAGTCAGGATGATGCCAGTCCATGATGGAGTAATAGAATCCGAGACGCATCCCTTTTCGAGCACAGGCGTTCGCAAGCATCTTGAGCGGGTCGGCGGCGTAGGGCGTTCGGCGCATGTCGTAGTCGTTGACGCGGCTTCTGCGGATACTGAAACCGTCGTGGTGTTTGGAGGTAATGACAATGTACCTGCAGCCCGCATCCTCTGCCAGAGAGACCCATTCATCCGGGTCGAAGAGCACGGGGTTGAATTGTGCTGCGTACTGGTCATACTTGTCTTGAGGAATCTGAAGGCGACTGCGTGCCTGTTCATGCCTGCCGATCACGGCATAGGGTCCCCAATGAATGAACAGGCCAAACTTGGCATCACGAAACCATTGCGTTCTCGGATCGCTCTCATACAATGTGCTCATGATTCACTCCGTTGCAGGTTGCGGAGACTAAGGTGGCATCACACAGATCTAATCAGACTGTTTCCGCCCGCGCGATCTCGACCCATCGCTGCAACCTGTCAGGTTGATTGTTCAAAGTGTGAACATCCTTCATAATCAGTTCGATTCGACAGCCCTCTGCCAAAGTGAGTGTCCGACGAATGTCTTCTCGGATGGCATCCTCATCAAAGACTCCTGTGCTGATGAGAGTCGGACTGGGCTTTCGGGAGTAGACGTATTCCCGTCCCAACGCTTCAGCCATGAAGCGCTCATCGCACCATGGAGAGATAGAAACTGACCGAAGGTTTGGCAGAGTTTTGAGCACTTCCCAACGGCTATGAACGGGTTCGCAGCATCCATAGTAAGTCAAACCGAATCGCGCACCAATTTCTCTTTGATACTGAAGAACAAACTCATCGAAGAGCTCAGGACTGACACCAACCGTCTCCTGTGATTCAAGAAGCACCCAACAGTCCTTGCACCGAACGGGATCACCCTCTCGCCAGTCCGGCTGTGGAAGCACCTTGGTATAGCCCATGGAACCGGAGCCGACGTAGTCGTTCTCGTTGTTGAGCGTGAGTAGTCCCTCGCGCTCATACCAGGTGATGAAATCAAGATGGTCGTCGCACAGAAAACGCATCAGCTGATGCAATCCGTCGGGATCGTCATACATCCACAGCATCAGATTCTCAAGGCCGATGAGGTAGACAGCGGTCTGTGTCATTCCCATTGTCCACCAGTGACGCCCCCGAAATCGAACCGGCAGAATGCTGCCGAAGGCTTCTTCGGCAATGTGTTTGCGTTGCAGGCTTGTCTCTCTGGAAACGGAGAAGGTTCGAGGCTGAAGAAGCCCAACCTGACCTTGTCTGATGGCCCCGTCCCATCGCTTGGCACCCAGCACTCCGGCATCCGAACTGGTCTCCCACTTCGTCTGCACACCGTAATCACTGATTGTGACATCCCAAGACACGTTGAAGAACGGCTCCAGAACGTAGTCATCCCGAAGCCACTCAAACCGCCATATCTCACTTCTCAGGGCGTACTCAAAATGCCGAGCCAGTTCATCTTGACAGATCAACTCAGGCAGAAACGGACGCTTCTCGTCCACGATCGCCGCAAACTCCGCAAGGATCATTGGCCGCGATTCGTCAGCGGACTGGTGTACATACCAAGCGTCTCTGCGTTCCACGTTGATTGGGTCATGAACGATTTCCAGTTTTCGTTTCGCCAGTTCTCTGAGAATCTGCTGATCCTTGGAGCTCATTGATTGACTCATCGGTTCTTAATCCACACACTCATCTCTCCGCTTCCCCGATTGTTCCAGAAGCAATAGGGAATCGCGGTAATCTTGATCGGCTTCAATTCAACAGGTTTTGTCCGATAGAGATCGTCGTTCCAGTCGCTGTCATCGGCACACAGTGCTGTGGCAACAATAGTGCCTGTACCGTACAGCAGGTAATCCCGATATTGAGCGGACAGCTTCGCTTTGTCCGGAAGGAAGACTCTTTCCAGTGGAACTTCGTTGTCAACGCCTTCGAGACAGTAGACGACAGGGCCTCGGCGAAGTGCGACTCGACCGATGTTGTCCGCAACACCAGGTCTGGCATAGACGCGTTCGGCGGGCATCGAGAGATTGAGGATCACTTTGTCACCATTGTTCCATTGCCGCGTCATGCAGACGTAACCCTTCTGCAGGCAGTCCTGTATGGAGATGGTCTTCCCGGCAGTTCGAAGACTTGCCTTCTTGCACCAGCCCGGAATGCGCAACTTCAAGGTGAACTCCGCAGGCGCGTCAAGACCGAGAGTGAGCGTCACTTTTCCATCCCAGGGATACTTGGTCTGTTGGGTGAGTTGCACAGTCTGACTTCCCATTGGGATCGAGGCGGTACCATTTGCATAGAGATGCACAGCGATCTGGTCAGCGTTGTGAGAATAGAAATACTGTCCCACAGAAGCGATGAAGCGAACGATGTTGGTCGGACAACAGGAGCATCCAAACCAAGGCTGCCGGCTTCTGTCTCCTCGGCTCGCAAGGGGATTGGTGTAGAAGAAGAGACGTCCGCCCAAAGACACGCCACTCAATGCGGAATTGTAGAGAGCCTGTTCCATCAGGTCTGCATAGCGACTGTCGCAGTCACGCTGCAGCATCCGGTGGTTCCAGAAGACAAGCCCCAGGGAAGCACATGTCTCTGAATAGGCATTCTCGTTGGGAAGATCATAGGGGACGGTAAATCCTTCATGGCGAGACGTAGATCCGATTCCGGCAGTGATGTAGAGGTACTTGGTGGTCAGATTCTCCCACAGCTGTTCGCAGACATGGAACAGCTCATCATCACCCATCTCCATGGCGACATCGGCCATCGCTGAATACAGATACATGGCGCGCACCGCATGGCCGGCAACCTCCGTCTGTTCACGAATCGGTTTGTGCGCCTGGAGCTCTTCGTGTGTTCGCGAATTCGCGGTCTGTTCATCTTCCCCTCTCTCAAGTGCTTCCTGGTTGTAATAGTGAGGTTGCTGACCGCGCTCTTCGAGAAAGAACTGACTCAAGTGAAGATATTTCTGTTCGCCGGTCACCCGATACAATTTGACTAGCGCCAATTCGATTTCCTCATGTCCGGGATAGCCTCGACGTTTGTCGGAACCAAAGGTGGCATCAATGTGATCCACATAGCGACAGATGATATCCAGAAATCGCTTCTTTCCCGTCGCTTCATAGTACGCAACCGCCGCCTCGATCAGATGGCCGGCGCAGTACAGTTCATGCTCAACTCGGAGGTTCTTCCAACGGTTTTCGACGCCAGCCGCGATGAAATGAGAATTGAGATATCCGTCTTCCAACTGAGCATCAGCCATCCAGGAGACGATCTCATCCATGGTGGCTTCCAGTTCGGAATCTCTCTGCTGCATGAGACAATAACTAACTCCTTCCATCCACTTGGCAAGGTCGGAGTCCCAGAAGATATGTGTCTTCTTGGTGGGATCAGTCTTGTGCCGAAACGCTTCCAGTTGGCCATGTTCCTTCAACTGCCAGTACACATGCGGGATAGACCACTCTCTGTTGCGGCGCAAACGAGGTGCCCAGAAATTGTCGTCAAACTCAACAAGGCTGAAGGGAACCGGTTTGTACATCATCTTTGCTCCTTCCGAAACGACAAGCGTCTGAGTGATGCTCAGGGGTATCAGAGCCGTTGCAGGTACTTCTGCGCCACACAGCAAAACACTCAGAGAAAAGAAAACCAACGGGAGCAGTTCTGCAGACCGACGACGGTTGAGCATGTTTCTGCCTCCTAATGTGATCTCATCACAGAGAGCATTCTAGCAGGACAAGAGCGTTTCACTTTCGGACTCGGGGCAGCAACCATCGTGTTACAGAAGAAGAAGTAACTTCCCCAAGTCACCTTTCATCTCTATAGATAGCTCACCGTATGCATTTACCAGATGTCGTCATCTCAGTAGACCGACCAGATCGACACAGGGGCTACAGACTGATCACCCACTCGAGTGAATCGCACCGCATCGGCACGAATTGCCCTTCCGGACTCTACGGTGTTGTAGTCATTGATCTCGACAACGGCTGCGGAGCCTTCTGCACACGAATAGCGTCCCAGATAACACCAGTCCAGCGGTGTCTGTGTCTGATCCAGGGGAATGGTCGCGATTCCGGTCACTGAGTGAACTCGCGCGGTGGCAGTCGCCGTACTTGTCGGACTCGAACGCCAGATCGCATGAATGTCATAATCTCCTGAGATGGGAAGCACAGGGCTGAAGATGGCGCGATCCGTTCGACCAGAAACATTCGGAACAATGCGCGCGCTGTTGCTGAAAAGCTCTTTCGAGTAGGCATCTGGCGTATCAGCAATCCATGCTCCTTCGAGACTTACTGAACAACCGGATGGCTGGTTGTCTGTTTCGATAATCTGTGTCATGCAGCGAGAGATAGGCCAGATCTCGACACCCATCGCTTCCAGTTCCGAGACCATCTCCTGAAGCGCGGCGGCAGTGTTGGCCCGAACATGCCCAATCGCACAGTGCGTCACATAAGGAGCGTGCAGCGCTCGAAGGGCGAGGCTCCGAATCAGCGCCTTGGACTCTTCCTTTGAGTTCCCATCAATAAACAAATCGCGCTCTGCGGTCAGAAGCCCGTTGTTCTTGGCAACGTCGTAGCCGACCGATGTCGTAATCGTTCGGCTGTCGTAGAAAAACTGGTCGCGTGCTTTCAGCTCTTCCATACACACCTGCATCTTGTCGGTCTGTTGTGTGATGAGTGAGCCCATGTGGTTATTCATCCCGATACAATGGGGAACAGCGTTAAGATTGGTGGAGACGACAGTTCGAACCTGCTCCAGGGTCATGGAACTGGTAATCCCACCTGCTCCTGGATCGGGAACCGTGATGGCAGCCATGGGCTGGTGAAGAATCACTTCGGAACCACGGGCGTAGACCTCATTGGCAGTCTGTGTTGTGTACGTTCGCTGCGGCATGACGGCAATAGTCAGAGGGAAGGGAAGGCGAAGCATGGAGTAGATTGGCTGCGCCGGATCGGTCGGATTCACGCTGCCTGCGTCATCAATGCACACACCAATGTGCGGAACGATATCCGTCGCTGGTGGCGCTGGAACGGTGCCCTGATAGGTGAAACGCAGTGCGTCCACGCTCAGGAGCGTTCCGGATCCCGTCCAGTAATCGCTGACATTGACGACACAGACGCGATCAATGCTGTACGTTCCGAGGGAATACCATCCTGCCGTGACGTAGTTCATATTCAGGGAGACACTGTGCGCTCCATCGGAGCAGATGACTTGATAACGAGCATCGGAAGCATAGTTGCCGTTGTTCGCCCAACACTCGACCAGATAGGAACCTGCGGGCAGTCCCTCGGCAGTCCATCTCGCGGTTCCGGCACCTGTTCCCGGCCCGCTGATGGCATAGTAGAAAGAGCCGAGATAAGTTCCCGTCTTTTCCAGCGTCCATGCGCCGCTGTAGATTTCAAAACATGGATCCTCCACATCAAATACAACCTGATACTGACCGAGCGCGGCCACCGGCGCGATGAGCAATCCAATCAACGCACTCGTTGCCAGCACAACCCTCAGTCCCCGGCTCATTTGACTCCAGGGCTTCATCAACAAACGCATCATAGATCTCCTACGCATCGGATATTTTCAAAGAGTCTATCCAAAAAGCCTTCCAGCGACTCTCCAATATCCGTAAAGGTAGCGTCTTGTTTCCATTCAGGCAAGGCAAGAATTCCCAACACGGGAATGCCGAACGCGCGAGCCAGTTTCGCCGTCAGCGGCACGATCCGTGTCACTGTCTGGCATCCGGTGCGTTGCAGTATCGCCTTTTCGGTCGGCGTGAGAATCCAGGGACAGGGATGGCTGGCAATCACCTCTGAAGCCCAGGTCATCTGCATCTCTCGCGCCGTTTGCTCTGCCATGTGGAGCAGAGCCTCATCGTAGGGATGACTGATGTCCAGGAATGCGACCGAACCTCCCGCATCTCTCGGAGAATACTCGGCAAAGTCCCAGAGCGCGAGATGATCCCTTGGAGAAACCAGACAAGGCTTCGTTTCACATTCCGAAAGCGGCCAACCCACCGCAACGTGGATAATTGCCGCAAGAAGGCCATTGGACTCGATTCGGCTCTTGATGGTGTCAAACGACTCCCTGGCAGCACGCTCGAGAGGTACTTCCAGAACCTGAATGCCGAGGGCTTCGGCCTCTGATGCATACCGGTCGGCAAGCTGACGAAGAGGCGGCTCAGGCAACTCAAGAATCAACATGACAGAACCAGGCTTGTTCATGGTGTATCCTCTTCTCCCAGGAAACCACATTCCAAAAGCAGGTTGCACCTGCAGGCGTGTGGGCTATGCCCACTCCCTTGGACGCTTACTCAACAAATGAGACACGCCGCTCGGACTCTGCGTCACCAAGAGCCAGTCAGTGCCTGGTCAGTCTCCGGTTGCCGTGAGTCCGGTTTCTCTCAGCCAACCAACCACATCTTGGCAGTCCACCTTCCACCAATGGTCTGCTGTAGCGTGGATGCCATTCAGGGAATGTGGCTCAACGGTGACAAGCGTCGTCTCCGTGAGAGTCTTCAGTGAGCCGTAGTTTGTGCCAGGCCCGAGTCGTACGTCCACACCCGAAGCAGCAGCAATTCTCTGCCCTGTCTGAAAAGTCTGCGATTGGGTCTTGGGTTTCAGGTTGACCATCATCAGACCGTTACCCACCGCCCGTTCGGAGCCATCCGAGGGAACGTTGACCACGGTTCCCTTTACCACCATGGTGGAAGAACCTCCCCCATCAAGATTGAGGGCATTGGTAACGCCCAAGGTGCTCATGAGGAAGTTGCTCAACTCCTGACTGGACATGCCTCGACTCTCCGCTGACCGTCCATCACAAACGACAAAGAAAACGTGTGTGTCGTTGTAGGCAACGGCTGTTCTTGGATGACGAGAGGCGTAGACATGGTCAGACGAATTGTCTACCGCAACCCCGTTTTGAACAAGTGCCCGTCCTCCACTGATGGAAGTATATGTGTCCGACCAGTCAAACCGAGGCATCTCCTGCGCCGTGACATCCACCGATACTCCAATCTCAGATCCAACGGATGCATTGGCAAGCAGCGCGCTGGTCGCACTACCCGACGCAGAAAGGATGATGTGATCAAAGGGAATCGGTGTGGCTCCCTGGTCGGTCAGAATCTTACGAACCGTGCCGACCGCCATTTTGGGCAGCGGGGAAATACCCATGGGTTGCGTCATCTCCACAACCAACTCAACACCGGATGCGTCCGTCTTTGTGTTGTCCCCAAATTGAGAGGTGTAGATGATCAGTTCATCGGTGCCCCGTGGGCGGTTCACCCCGTGAGCGGACAAAACAGCACCGGTAGATCTGCAGGTGATGGAGATTTCCTGTGTCGCCTGATTCAGAAAGCCTCCGACAAAAGCTTCTCGGCTGTACGTCCAGGCAAATTGAGTTCCGCCAAACTCGCAGAAGATACGCTTTGCATACCAGCCGGAATGCACCTGCCCCCCATAGAGCATTCCCGTCTTGGGGTAGATCCAGTCCCCATTGATGGCCACAACGACCTCATTCTGCTGTCCCCATTCATGCCCCCAGGCATTGATGGCACCATTGAGTCGTTCCGACTGTGCTCGAATTGTCTCCCGCGCGCCGGCAACTGTCCCTTTGGGCATGCTGGATTCAATCGTTGCCTCTGCATGGCTCTTGAGCATTCGGGCAACGTAGACATTGTTGGGATCGGGAAGTGAAAACTTCTGATAGTCAATGCCTTCTCCGACAGGAGTCCAGTCCGCTCTGGCACAGACTGCGACGGCAACCAACATAAGACAAGTAAACACAGACAGAAATCTCTTCATGGGAATACTCTCCTGTACGACCCTGTATCTGCAGGCGCTCCTGAATCTCCCAAGGCTGACTCTGGTCTTGGATACAAGGACAGACGCTCCTGGCTCATTTCAGAGTGTTGCATGATGAATGTCGCTGGCAACTCTTGTCAAGAAAAGGCCACCTTTGCTCTCAGTTTTGGTTGACGCCTGAAAACGCTTCCTCTATTGTTTGGGTAATGCACTTGTATTTGGGGCATCTTGTCCTTATGGAAAGGGGCAGCCCATGCAACCGGTTGAATCGTGTTTTCTCTGTGGCAGCCGCGAACGCGAAGAACTCTTCATTCCTCTTGGTGAAGACTGGTCTCCTGAAATTGCCGCCGAACTCAAGCCAAGACAATATGTCTGCAGGCAGTGCGGCCTGGTTTACCAGTCTCCCCGCCTTGATGAGCAGGAAATCAAACAACTGTATCCGAAGGGAGCCTCAGATCCCGCGGACATTCGGCATGGCGAGTTGTCCAAGGAGGGTCTTGACCGTCAGAAGCATCTGGACTCAGCTCGACGCGAATGGTTGAGGCGTTACTATCCACCACCGAACGAGGGTCGCAGAGTGGCGGACATCCGCTGTGGGGTGGGGGGACTTCTTTCGCTTCTTCGTGAGGATGGGTGGTCGCCTGTTGGCATTGAGGATGAGAAGCCCTGTGCCGATTATGCGAGAACTCAGTTCGGCCTGGATATACTGGACGGCAGTTTTGAGCCTGGAAGGGTTCCTGAGAACACCTTCGATCTGATTGTTTTGTCTCATGTGATTGAGCATGTGCCAGATCCCATAGCCCTGATAAAATCTTCGGCGGCACTTCTGCGACACGGCGGGCGAATCTACATTGAAGTGCCCAACCTTCTTATGCCGTATGGTTGCCCTGATCATTTCTGTCCCAGTTTCCATCTGTACACGTTCTCCCCAGGAACACTTCAGGATGTGCTGCTTCGAAGCGGACTGAGCATTGTCAAGATTGACGTGGACTCCTGTTGGATCAAAGTTCTGGCAGAAAGAACACCGGATGCGGACTCAATTCTGTTGCGGTTCGCCGAGCAACAAATCAAGGCATGTCTCGGACGCCTCTCGTTCAAAGAACATTCCGTGGACGAAATGGTCGAATGTCTCGGCCACTGCTCTGCCGATGCGCAGAGGCTTCAGAAAGCTATCGATTGCTTCACCACTGAGTTGGGAGAAGCGTGGGCTGAGTTCCAGCAACGCCATCAGAATCTTCTGGACAGTGTGAAGCAGGAAACGGTCTCCCCAGCCTCTTTGGATCAAATGTTCCGAGGACTGTTCTTCTGTATCACACGTTTTGAGAAAACGCTGGGGATGCGAGACTGGGCTCCCATCGCCTTGGCGGAAATCGCAAAAACGACGGCGCATTTCACTCATCTTCAGGCACATGAAACCGACATTAACAGACGCTGCCAATATGAGGTACAGAAATACATCCAGTTGAGAGGCATTCTGAGCAAAGCCGTTGCGGAAACAAACCAGCGACTGAAACAGATTCAGTTCAAGATCAAACTCGCTTCATGATCCATGAGGGTTCGCCGATGTTCTCTTTGGCGCAACACGCACTCGCGAAAGTAGCCGTCTCTTCCGAAGTCTGGTTTTCCTGAAACTGCGGTCTACCAAGAAGAGAGCAGTGCAGAATTTCTGACTAGGCGTCCAGCACCCGACGCAGTGCGCAGGCTAGTTCGTCTTTGGAGAAGGGCTTCTGAAGGAAGAAGACCCCTGGTTCCAGAACTCCATGGTGGGCAATGACATTTTCAGTGTAGCCGGAAACAAACAGCCGTTTGAGCCCAGGGAACTTCGCTTGGAGTTGTTGTGCAAGTTCCCGTCCGTTCATCTCAGGCATGACGACATCGGTCATCAGCAGATGAATCTCATCCTTGCAGTTTTCGGCAACACGGATTGCCTCAAGGGGACTCCCCGCAGACAGAACTCGGTACCCCATCTTCTTCAGCATGATGACACTCATGTTGAGAATTGATGGTTCATCTTCAACTACAAGCAGCGTCTCCGTACCACCTTGGGCGGTCTTGCCAAGTTTCTCGGTCTTATCCTGTTCAGCTGGAGCCTTGAGCCGTGGCAGGTATATTTTGAACGTGGTTCCATGTCCCGGTTCACTGTAGACATTGACGAACCCCTCGTTCTGCTTGACGATTCCGTAGACGGTCGCCAGTCCGAGACCTGTGCCCTTGCCAATGTCCTTTGTCGTAAAAAACGGTTCAAAGATGTGCGCCAGAGTCTGTTTCTCCATCCCGCAACCGTTGTCACTGAAAGCGATCATCACATAGTTGCCCGGTGTGAAGTCAACATGCGACGCACAATACTCTTCATCGAACGCGACATTTGCCGTTTCGATGGTCACCTTACCCACCTCGCCAATGGCATCCCGAGCATTGACACAGAGATTGGCGAGAATCTGATCCAACTGAGACGGGTCAATTCTGACCCGAGAGGCACGGGCGCCAGGCAGCCAGACCAGATCAATGTTCTCGCCGATGAGGCGCCGCAGCATTGTGAGCATGGCCTCCACCGCATCATTCAGATCGAGTTCTTTGGGTGAGATGGTCTGCTTTCGGGCAAAGGCAAGAAGCTGGCGCGTCAGGTCAGCGGAGCGTTTGGCGGCCTTCCGGATTTCCTGAATATCCCCAAAGAGTGGACTCATCGGATCGATCTGATCCACGGCCAATTCCGCGTGACCGAGGATCACGTTGAGCATGTTATTGAAGTCATGAGCAACACCGCCCGCCAGGCGTCCGATAGACTCCATCTTCTGAGCCTGCAAGAGTTGTGCCTCAAGTGTCTTTCGTTCGGTAGTGTCATTGAACAAGACGGCCACTTTGCCAGGTGAAATCTGGAACGCATGGACCTCAAAAGATCCCTTGATAGCACCGTGCTCATATTGTGTTTCTTCAGTCTGCCAGATGTCACCATCACGTGCCGCACGGCGGTAGCGATCCGGAATCTCCGTCTGTACCAGTGGCGGAAATGCTTCTTCAATTGTCTTGCCGATGAACTGAGCATTGTCAACACCAAGTATTTGATCTGCGGCGGGGTTGGCTCCGGCAAAAACAAGGCGACTGTCATCTTCGAGACTGTAAAGATGAATGCCCATGGGACAGCGCTTGATGATGCTCCGCGAAGTTTCTTCACTTGCCTTGAGCGCCTCTTCGGTGTGCTTGCGTCTGGTGACATCGAGGTGTGTCCCGCAGGCACGAATGGGCTTTCCTTCGGCATCTCGGGTAAATACTCGTCCTTTGTCCAAGACCCAGACCCATTCTCCTGATTTGTGAAGGAGACGATGCTCTATCTCGTAGGTGTCTGTCTTGCCTTCCAAGTGGGCATTCAGCGCCTGCATCACATCGGGCATGTCGTCGGGATGGACAAGTTTCTCCCATGAACGAATGTGGGGTTCGATCTCATGCAGCTCATATCCCAGCATTTCCGCCCAACGTGTGTTGAAAATGACCTCACCGGTTTGAATGTTCCAGTCCCAAGTTCCCAAGTCCCCGCCAAACAAGGCAAGTCTGTACTGTTCTTCAGCGTCACGTCGCGCCTGGATAATCTCCATCCTTTGAAGCGCAAAAGCCAGATCATTGGCCAGTTCTTCAAAGAACTTCTGTTCTTCCTCATCATAGGCGTAGGCAGCGGGAACGGAAACCGCCAAGACACCATATACCTTGCTGTCAAAAGCCAAACGGTGTGCCAGTCCCGAACGCCCGCCGTACTGTGAAACAAGAGGACACTCAGGGCATTGTATCTCTGGATTCTGAATGACAATCGTTGTGGCGCTGGCGATTGCTCTGGACAGACAGTCCGGATACTGCCCACGTTCCAGCAGCTGCCTCATCTCCTGGAAGCCACCATCAAAACCCGAAAAGGCTGTCATACTCACCGTCTTGCCGTCGCCTCCGAGCAGTGCGACCCAGGCCTGGAAATAACCCATCGTTTCGGTGAGAACCGCGCAGACTTTTTCAATGAGTTGCTGACGATCTGTTTCCGCCACAATGATCTGGTTCACATTTCGGATCGCCAAAAGGACATTCTTGATGTGTTCCGAACGCTGCTCCAACTCGGTTGTACGCAAGACCCAAGTCTCACGTTCCCCCTGTTTCCCATTGGTCTTGCCAGAGCGAATGGCAGCAAGAGTTGCCTCCGCCGCCTCGCAACGCCGCAGCAACTCTTCATGGGTTGGTCTCAATTCTTCCATAGCCTTTCCTGAGCACGTCACTTCGTTCGACCAGCCAGCAGAAATCACTTACAACCGATCCGCATAGACCCATTTTTTGCTCGAATAATCAAGCACAGAATCGGGTTTATGTGCAAGGGAAATCAAGTCCTGTTAAGGTGCGTGGGATTTCGATATGGAATGGGCACCGCATTGCTGCTATGATACGCAAATCACGCAGCAGAACCTGAGGAAAGAGAGGCGTGACTGTGGCTGCCAATGAAATGAACGCGTGTGGTGAGATTGAACTTTTTGTTCCCGGAAGACTGTGTCTGTTTGGAGAACACTCTGACTGGGCGGGAGGGTACCGCAGGATCGACTCCACGGTACATCGCGGTTTCTGTCTGCTCTGCGGCACCGACCAGGGAATCTACGCAAAGATAAGGCCTCACAAGAACCAGATCATCATGACCTCAACCCTCCCCGACGGCAGGGAGATCGGTCCCCATGCCATTGAGATGGAATCCTCGGTTCTGGAAGAGACCGCAAGGGCTGGTGGTTTCCACAGTTACTCGGCGGGCGTGGCCTATCACATCCAGAAGGATCATCCAATCGGTGGGGTGGAGATTAACAATTTCAGGATGGATCTTCCGATTCGGAAGGGACTGTCCTCGTCGGCCGCCATCAATGTTCTCACTGCCCGTGCATTCAACAGAATATACAACCTTGGTCTCTCGATTCGGGACGAGATGGAGTATGCCTATCTTGGAGAGATTCTCACACCTTCAAGATGTGGCAGGATGGATCAGGCCTGTGCCTTTGGACGTAAGCCTGTTTTCCTCACATTCGATGGGGATCTCATGGAATCAGAGATTCTCCAACCTCAAGAAAGCATCTATGTGCTTATCGTTGACTTGAAGGCGGGGAAGAATACAAAGAAGATCCTCGCGGATCTTCATTCCTCTTTTCTCTCGCCAAAAAAGGCGGGTGAAGACGTCCGGTACGCACTGGGCCCCGTCAATGAGGAGATCCTTCAACAGGCCAAGCGTGCCGTCTCCGATGGCAACGCACGGGAAATCGGAAGGCTCATGGTGGAAGCACAACGTTTGTTCGACGAGTTCGTCCTCCCCGCCTGTCCTGAGGAATTGACCTCTCCAAAACTCCATCGCGTTCTTTCCTATGCCCCTGCACAGGAGTTGATCTGGGGTGGCAAAGGTGTTGGCTCCCAAGGCGATGGGTGTGCGCAGTTTGTCGCCCGTGGCGCGGCGGAACGCGACCGACTCGCGGAGGTTCTCAAACCGCTGGATGTGAATTGCTTTCCACTGACGATCCATCCCTGCGACAACTCGCAAGGTCAGGAG
>JAKQFZ010000346.1 GCA_029558215.1 Candidatus Omnitrophota bacterium | reverse complement strand
TCCATGCCACGCCAACAAAGTCTGTTCTCTGAACCGAATGAAACTGGAACCGACTGACGTAGCTCCGCAAAACGCCTCATTCTTGATCATGAACGCTTTCTTTGACATACTTCCGAGCAGGTAAGCACCTGCAGGCACGTGGGCTATGCCCACTCCTGTGCGGTGCCCTCTCGCGAGAGGAACGGACTCGTCCGAAGTCTGGCTTCCAAGGAGAATTCATCGGAAAGAGGCGACAGCCCGTGTATCCACAGTCACGTATGCAGCGATATCGAACAACCGAAACAATTCGAAGGATGCTCTGTGAGACATCCGTCACAGCGGATGATCTCATACTGCCTGTTTTTGTGATCCCAGGCCATGCGAGGCAAGAGAGCATTAACGCGATGCCCGGGGTGGAGCGGCTGTCCGTTGATCTGCTTGCGTCCTGGTCAAAGGATGTTCTGTGTCACGCCGTACTCATCTTCGGTGTACCCGATGAGAACGAGAAGAAAGAAGACGCTTCTCAGGCCATCGCGGAAGGCGGTCTCGTCCCACAGGCAATTGCAGCGATCAAGACAGCTCGTCCGGACATCACGGTCATCACTGACATCTGTCTCTGTGCCTACACGAGTCATGGTCACTGTGGAGTTCTGTGTGCGGATTCATCTGTTGACAATGACAGGACTCTTGAGATGTTGGCAAGGATGTCCGAGGTTCATGCCGCGGCGGGCGCTGACATGGTTGCCCCGTCGGGGATGATGGATGGTCAAGTTGCGGCAATTCGAGAGCGTCTTGAAAAATCGGGGTTTCACAAGACGTCTATCATGGCTTACGCCGCCAAGTATGCCTCTTGTTTCTACGGCCCTTTTCGGGACGCGGCTCATTCCGCGCCGAGTTTCGGAGATCGGCGTTCGTATCAGATCGCGCCAGCCAACCGCCGACAGGCACTTCGCGATGCACTTCTGGATGAAGCCGAGGGCGCCGATTGGTTAATGGTCAAGCCTGCCATGCCATATCTCGATGTCCTTAGTGAACTGAGGCGGGAAACAACTCTCCCGCTTGCGGCGTACCAGGTCAGCGGAGAGTATGCCATGCTGAAGCAGGCTTCAAAGGCGGGCGCATTCGACGAGAGGTCAGCCGTTCTGGAGTCCATCACTTGTATCAAGAGGGCGGGCGCTGACGTGATTATCACCTACTATGCCAATGACATCTGCGAATGGCTTCGCCAGGATGCTGATAAGAGGTAATCAGGAACAGGAGAAATCAGGAATGAAAGGCAAAGTGAAGACGCTGTTGTTCACCGGTGGTGGAATCCATGATTCCAAGGGCTGTGGTGAGGTCATCAATGAGATTCTGCAGAGCAATGAGGCTTTGGAGACCACATGGATTCATGATGACATGACCGCTTTGGAGAAAGAGCGTTTAGAGCCTTTCGATCTGATAGTACTCTACTATACACGAGGCGAGATTTCGGATTCTCAGAAAAATGGCCTGCTGAACCATATTGCGTTGGGCAAAGGCTTTGTTGGTGTGCATAGCGCCACCGCTTCTTTTCGCGAATGTCCAGAGTTTCACGCCATGTTGGGTGGCCTGTTCCTGACACACCCAAAGCCAAGACCCTATCAAGTAAGCGTCGCCGACCCGAAACATCCCATCACTGAAGGGTTGGTCGAGTTCATGGTTGAAGACGAGCAGTACATTATGGACTACGACCCGAGAGTCGAAGTCCTTTGCTCTGCACTGTGGCAGGGAAAGGCCGCCCCGGTAGTCTGGACAAAGATGTGGGGAAAAGGAAGAGTCTACTATCTCGCTCTGGGTCACACACCCAGGGACTGCCAGCATGAGATGTTCTCAGTGCTCCTGAACCGTGGCGCACTTTGGGCAGTTGATCTGCTGGAACCGAAATCCTGACGGTGCACTGCGTCAAGAGTTGAATTCTCGACCGACAAACTTCCATTAAAGCGACAACGGGCTGCACGGAAATGCAGCCCGTTGTTCTGGAGAACCAGGAGATTTCACTCGCCTGAGATCTACTTGAGTGTTGCCTTCACTCTGTCCTCTTGAGACATTGCAGCAAGTTTTTTGACTTGCTGCAAGTCAATGCCAAGACCCTCTGCAACACGTTGTCCATAGTCTGAATCTGCCTTGTAGAATATTGCCGTCTGTCTGAATTGAAGACGTTTCTGTGCATTCTTGAGATGGGAGACAATATTCTTCACCAAGTGTTTTCGTTCCGTGGGTGACATGACTTTTCGATACAAGTCGCCCGCCTGTACAAAGTCCACATCTCCCAGTTGGTAAGCATGTCGAGCGGCCATTCCGGAAACGTCAATGGGTGGCGGCGCCAGTTTTGGATCCGGCTCCGCCCCGCCAAAAGTGTTTGGCCAGTAGTTCGGACCATCCCCACCGTTGTTGTCAGGACGCATGGCACCGTCCCGCTGATAGCTATTCATGGGACAGGCTTTGGGCGCGTTGATTGGGAGCAGATGATAGTTGGTACCGAGTCTGTGCCGATGTGTGTCGTGGTAACTGAACAAACGTCCCTGAAGCATCTTGTCGGGCGAAGGCCCGATGCCCGGAACAAAGTTCCCTGGTGAGAACGCCGCCTGCTCCACCTCGGCGAAATAGTTCTCAGGATTGCGGTTCAGAACCATTCTTCCAACAGTGATGGGCGGGAAGTCTGCGTGTGGCCAGACCTTCGTGATATCAAAGGGGTCAAAACGATAGTTCTTGGCTTGTTCCGGAGTCATAATCTGCACTTCGAGTTTCCAGGACGGGAATTCCCCACGAGCAATGGCCTCGTGCAGATCACGCGTGGCGCAGTCAGGATCCACCCCTCGCATTCGGTCGGCTTCCTCACCGGTGAAATTCTGGATTCCCTGTTCGGTCTTGAAGTGCAGTTGCACCCAGAAATACTCACCTTTGGCGTTGTACCACATATACGTGTGACTGCTGTAGCCGTTCATGTGACGGTAGTCCTTCGGGGTGCCTCGATTCGAAAACAGAATCGTCACCTGATGAATGGACTCCGGAGTCAAGGAAAGGAAATCCCAGAACATATCCGGATCTTTGAGATTGGTGGCCGGGTTGCGCTTCTGGGTGTGAATGAAGTCGGGAAACTTGAGTGGATCACGGATGAAGAAGACGGGCGTGTTGTTGCCAACCATGTCATAGTTTCCTTCTTCCGTATAGAACTTGATGGCAAATCCACGTGGATCCCGCTCCGAGTCCGCGGAGCCCTTCTCTCCACCAACAGTCGAGAAACGAACAAAAACATCGGTCTTCTTCCCCACTTTGGAGAGAAACTTGGCACGGGTGTACGCGCTGACATCATTGGTCACCTCGAAGTAACCATGTGCACCGGCTCCCTTGGCGTGTACGACACGCTCAGGAATACGCTCCCGATCAAAGTGCGCCAGTTTCTCGATAAGGTGGACATCCTGTACGAGCACTGGCCCCTTCGGCCCCGCAGTTGACGAATTGAGATCGTTGTCAACTGGCATCCCAAATCCCGTTGTCAGTGTCTTCTTTTGCTTTGCCATGGCTGCCTCCTCCAAACGATTACTTCTTCTCAGAGCCTTTCCCTATGTTCCTTAAGCACTTCTCACAAGTGCCCTTTATCTCGACTTGCGTCCTTTCCATCCTTCCCCACTCCTGGACTCGATCTGGAATCTTCAATTGGTTGAACGCTTCATGGTAAAAGTCCTGGGTCACACCACATTTTGAGCACACAAAGTGGTGGTGGGTCTTCATGTTGGCATCGAATCGCGCTCGGTCGCGTGGAGGGCCAAGCGTGGTGAGCAAACCAAGATCGAGAAGCAGCAAGAGGGTGCGATACACCGTGTCGAGGGAGACAGTGGGAACTCTCTTACGAACTCCCCGATAGATCCTCTCCACATCAGGATGGCCACCGGACTGGGCAACTTCCCTGAAAATCTCAAGACGCTGATGAGTGACCTTGATGCCACGTTCCCTAAGACACTCTTCAAGGTGCCTCATCCGATCCTTGACCTCGTCAGCGGTAAGTTTCATCAGGATATCATCCTATGTAAGAATTATTCTTATTTAGGAATGTAGCAGATGCGGATCCGGATTTCAAGTGGATTGTTCGAGTGTCGGAGTCCGGGTCAGTGATACTCAAAGGTCAAGAGTATGCTCAGGGATAGCTTCGAATCTCCTGCCCTTCGAAGTCTCCTTCCCGAAGCAGTTGGGAGACCGTGCTCTTGAGCAACGGGTGTACTGTCAGAGGCGCGAGATCCGCGAGAGGCTTCAGAACGAACTTCCTCAAATGCATTCTGGGATGGGGTACGATCAGGTTATCCTCATCAAGAATAAGCTGATCATAGAGTAGCAGATCCAGGTCAAGTGTTCGATCCTGATACTGGGGTTTTGTTGTGCACGCATCACCCGCCAGTGGGCTTACCGAGGCGATACGACCACAGGCAATTTCCGCATCCCTGAGAATGCGGTGCACTTCATGGGGACTTCTCTCCGTTTGAAACATCCAGACACCATTCAGAAACCAACGAGTCAGCCCCTCACCAACGGGGTTGGTCTCGTAGACAGGTGATTTTCGCGCCGGCCCGAGTGCGTCTTCCAGCATTTCCAAGCCTCGCTCGATCCACTGTAGTCTCCCCCTCAGGTTGGAGCCATAACCGATAAACACGATTGACATGAGTGACAGTCTTCCTCTTGATAAGTGTCTCGAAAAAGGGATGATTCTCACCTCAGACATTCCTGCACAGTTGGCATCCCCGGAGGGACTCTCAGGTGACTGAGTTGCGCCGGTCGGTACCCAGGCCGCTATTCGCTGTCGGCAAGAAGGGAATTCTCCTCTTCAATAAGGGCCTGATAGGCTTCATGAGCAGACGTGGCACGAAGAATCCTGTCGTACAAACTGGTTGCCTTCAAAAGGCGTGCCAATGATGCCAGCGACTGAATGTGCGGCCCTGACGCTCCAGGGGGCGCTGCCATGAGAAAGATCACATCGCACGGTTTGCCATCAATGGCTTCCCATTCAAGCGCTGGCTGCGCCAGCCCCAGACAGACTGAAAGCTCGCGGACAGCCTCGCACTTCGCATGAGGAACAGCGATCCCCTGACCGATGCCTGTGCTTCCTTGCGACTCACGCTTCAATGTCGCCTCAACAAGTTCGGATGTGCACGTGACCTTCCCTCTTGCTGCAAGAAGAGCCACAAGTTCCTCAATTGCCTCCCACTTCGATGAAGCGCGCATGGGGAAGGCGATAGAATCAGGATCGATCAGTCGGCTGAATCGCTTTGCCATAATCATCTCCTTTGCTGGCCGGTTTGCCGCCCACGTTCTAACCTCATTGGATGCGTGTCTGCATCCACCACGGGTCTCCAGATTTGGACAGCAAAATCCGATTCATCTTCTGCCCCTTTTCATCGAGCAGATTGTGGTGTTCCATGCTCCGTGATGGGTCTACAGACTTTCATACATTTCCACAACGGTTTCCTCATCTTTCACTACCAGAACAGGACAGGGCGCGTCGTATAGAATGCGTTCAGACTGACCCAGTTGCGTCTCCAGTCGGCTGAGCATGGGCGTGATCTCGCCGAGCACAATCAGGTTCACTTCGTTGGTGCGCGCCGCATTGAGGACTTCCGTATGTACCTGTCCGCGAGCCATCTCCGTTCTGATGGCAACCCCCTTTTCACTACCGAGTTTGGACACATAGTTCAGGTACCTTCTGCCGTCTTCCTCCAGATCTCTTTCGTACTCCAGACTCTCAGACTGAACGAAAATGCGCGCGGTGAGAAGATCCTGGAGCGTTCCGATGTCCACAACGTAGACCGCAATCAACTCGCTTTGAAGCATCTTGGCGAGACAAATCGCGTACTGGGCTGCCACAATTGACGCCTCAGTGCCACTGACGGCAACAAGAATTCTCTCCATCGGCTTCTTCGGGCCTATGATGCTTCACCCCCCCTCTCGGCACCCAGGCGTGCCTTGATCAGTTTCATCGAGCCAAACCGCTCCCGCTCTGATTCCTCCAGAACGGACCGGATGTAGGAAATGCTTTCGATGTGGTCGGGAATGGAGACCTTCTCCAGCGCGTTGACACGACGCAGCGTCTTGCTCACTTCACGGGCAAGCCTGAGCGCCGTCGTCTTCAACTCTGCCAGCTCCGTCAGTCGCTGCAGCGCCTCTTTGAAACTCTCAACAGCTTCATCCGTCCACAACGATGCACCGCCGTGGGCGAAGTACGGTGGCTGATCATTGAGCGCCAGCCGAATTGCGGGTACGATGGCGCCCATGATGCTTCGATTCTGTGTGGACAGTGATGGATTGATCGAAACCGCCTGCGCCATGCTCTTGACTCGTGACTTGCCCATGGTGGCAAACGTCAGGCTCATGGCTCTGTAGGCCTTTGCAAGAGATTCATCCGCGCGCCGTTCCACTTCTTCGGCACGTCCAACGATGCGCATAAGTTCCATGACCAAAATCTGCCTTTTCTGCTCCAATAGTTCATGCCCCTGCTTGGCGAGTGACAATTCCCGCTCCAGGGCAAGCAACTTGGATTTGGTTGGAACAATGCCTTTCTTGGCCATTTCTCAGCGACTCCCAGAAATCCTCAATGCCTCCCGTAATGCTTCGCGATCATCTCGTCAGGAATCCGATAGAGCTCCTCTCGCGGAAGAATCGAAAGAACACTCCATCCTAGATCCAGTGTCTCATCCATGGATCGAGACTCGGTGGAACTCTGGGCGAGGAATCTGGATTCAAAAGCAACTCCGAACTCCATATATTTCTTGTCCAAAGGAGCCAGTTCCTCTTCACCAATAACGGACGCTAACGCCCGAATGTCTTTGACATGAGAATACGCCGCAAAAAGCTGACTCGCCACTGGAGCGTGATCGTCACGCGTCATCCCAGGCCCAATCCCGTCCTTCATCAGTCTGGACAAAGACGGGAGACAGGCAATGGGTGGATACACACCCTTCTGATGCAGTTCACGATCGAGAACGATCTGCCCTTCGGTGATGTATCCCGACAAATCCGATACGGGATGGGAAATGTCATCGTTGGGCATTGTCAACAGTGGCATCTGAGTGATGGAACCTGTCTTGCCTTTGATCATACCAGCACGTTCGTAAAGGCTCGCCAAGTCACTGTAAAGGTAACCTGGATACCCTTTGCGACTGGGAATCTCTCCACGAACGACTGAGACTTCACGCAACGATTCGCAGTAGTTGGTCATGTCTGTCAGAATGACAAGCACATGCATATCGGCTTCAAAAGCCAGGTACTCCGCCACGGTCAGAGCTGCGCGTGGAGTGATGATGCGCTCAATGGGCGGATCGTCCGCCAGATTCAGGAACACCACCACTTTTTCCATAACGCCGCTGGACTCGAAACTGTCCATAAAAAAGCGCGCCACGTCATGTTTGATGCCCATCGCCCCAAACACTACAGCAAACTGAAGGTCTTCCCCCACGATTCTGGCCTGTCGAACGATCTGCGCCGCCAAGGTGTTGTGGGCAATACCACTACCAGAAAAGATGGGCAGTTTCTGTCCGCGAACAAGCGTGTTCAGAGCGTCGATCGCTGAGATGCCCGTATGGATATACTTCCTTGGATAGTCGCGTGCCGTCGGGTTGATGGGCAGTCCATTGACATCCCAACGTGCCTTGGTGATGGGGGGCGGTCCCCCGTCCTGAGGCTGACCCAATCCGTTGAAGACCCTGCCGAGCATCTGTTCCGAGGCGGGGATTCGAAGACACTCACCTGTAAAACGCGCTTTGGTGCGGTTCATCTGGAGTCCGTAGGTACCGTCAAAAACCTGAATGATTGCGGCACCATCAGATGCTTCCAAAACATTACCCATCCGAAGCCTGCCGGAACTATCCTCAACTTCGACGAGTTCTCCCCATCCGATGTTGTGGATGCCCTTGATGACAACCAAGGGACCGTCAACCTTCTCAAGCCCAACGTACTGAATACCCGTCTCAGGGGCAGTTGATGCGCTAGGATTCATAGATTGCTCCCAGGCGCTCCATGGAACGCTCCATCTCGGTATCTATCTTGTCCAATTCAGCCAACTGATCGTTGGTAATGGTACTTTTCATCTTGGCAATTTTGGGGATGACCTTGGACTTGCGCAGGTTCAGATAGGTCACGCCCTTCTGGATGTTGGCAACACCTTGACGGTACAGGTTGGTGATGATTGACAGCATCTTCGCCTGCTTCTGAGCAACACAGAACATATCCACCTTGTCAAAGGAATTCTGCTGAAGAAAGGCATTCCGAAAAATCTGACACACTTCCAGAACCCAACGCTGGGCGTCGGGCAGAACGTCCGCTCCAACAAGTTTGACCACTTTCTGAAGACGGTCTTCCTGTTGGAGCAAATCCATCATAAGACGCCGGTTCTCATGCCAGTCCGACGCAACGTTCTCTTCCCACCAATGGGTGACTTCATCCACGTATTCACTGTAGCTGTCCATCCAACTGATTGCCGGATAGTGTCGTGCATTTGCCAGTTCCCGATCCAAAGCCCAGAAGCCTCTGATGAAGCGCTTGGTGTGCTGTGTAACCGGCTCTGACAAATCTCCACCTGGGGGTGAAACAGCACCAATGATCGTGATGGATCCCTTCTGCCCCGAAAGAGTCTCAAATCTGCCCGCGCGCTCATAGAACTCCGCCAACCTCGTGGGCAGATAGGCAGGAAAGCCTTCCTCGGCAGGCATCTCTTCCATTCGACCTGAGAGCTCTCGCAACGCCTCAGCCCAACGCGAAGTCGAATCTGCCATGATCGCGGTGTCATAGCCCATGTCCCTGTAGTACTCTGCAAGAGTGATGCCTGTGTAGATACTGGCTTCACGGGCGGCAACAGGCATATTCGAGGTATTTGCCAGCAGAATCGTTCGCTCCATCAGCGGACGACCGGAACGAGGATCCTGCAACTTGGGGAATTCCATCAGAACATCCGTCATCTCGTTGCCACGTTCACCACAGCCGATATAAACGATGACTTCAGCATCACACCATTTGGCAATGGCATGTTGGGTCATCGTCTTGCCGGTTCCAAAACCACCGGGAATAGCAACCGCACCACCCTTGGCAATTGGGAACAACGTGTCAATGACTCTCTGCCCGGAGACCAAAGGAGTGTCGGGACGAAGCCGCCCCGCAGAGGGTCTGCTGACGCGAACAGGCCACCGCTGGATGAGGCTGATCTTTTGCACGCCCGCCTGCGTTTGAACTTCCGCGATCGTGTCCTCAACCCGGTAGTCTCCCTCGACAGCAACGCTCAACAGCGTTCCCGTCATGTCAGGAGGCACCAAGACTCGGTGCTCGATCAGATGCGTCTCCGGTATGACTCCAAGGAGCGTTCCTTTGGAGACGGCTTGCCCTTTGTCTGCACGAGGAACAAAATGCCAGCGCCTCTCACGGTCCAGGGAAGGAGCCTGAGTGCCACGCTGAATGAAGTGACCACTCGCATTTCTGAGCGCTTCCAAAGGTCTTTGCACACCGTCATAGATGTTGCCCAAAAGTCCGGGGCCTAGTTCAACCGAAAGAGGTGCGCCGGTGCCAAACACAGGAGCGCCCGGCCTCAATCCGGTCGTCTCCTCATAGACTTGAATCGTGGCTCGATTACGATCCAGGCGCATAATCTCACCGAGCAGATGATCGTCACCCACTTCAACCAGTTCCAACATGTGCGCTTGGGTCACACCCTCAGCCTGCACAACAGGCCCACTGACCCGGCTCACTGTTCCAATGATCTGCTTCAAATTCCATCTCCCATTGTGGAGTCGCTTCTCTGTTCATGAATAGATTCCGGCAAAGGACTTGTGCCCTTTTAGAGAAGAATAGCACACTTGCGCGTCCGGGGGAAACGGAACAAGAGTTGACGTGGCATTCGTGATAGCCATCAGAATCTACTCATTGGGTCATTCTGGGCAGGCCAGTGCGTGCAGGCGTGACAGTTGGCACTGTCACAAGGCCTATGGCAAATACCGCTACCCTCATTTGCGCTTGCTCGCCAAACGTGCTATCTGATAGCGTTTCTCGGATATTGTTGAGGAGTCTCGAATTTTGCTCAAAAAGATTGCTGTCGCAAACCAGAAGGGTGGCGTCGGAAAGACGACCACAAGTGTCAACCTCGCCTGCTATCTTGCCATGGAAGGAAGGCGTGTGCTCCTGGTGGACTTAGATCCTCAGGGTAACTCGACCAGCGGACTGGGCTTGGACAGGCATAGCCTTCAGAAGACCGTTCGCAACGTGCTGAGCGAATCTGCCCGAATTGCCGACGTGCTGTGTCTGACGCCGATTCGGGGGCTCGATCTGGTGGCGTCCAACAATGACACGACCGAGGCAGAGGTCTTTCTTCTCAGACAGCCCGAAGGAAAGTCTCGCCTGAAAGAAGCGCTCGACGAGTACTCGGTTTCGGTTCAGTCGAAGTCATCACCCAATTCATCTGAAGCGAATGTTGACTACGTCATCATGGACTGTCCGCCCTCTCTGGGACTGCTGACTGTGAATGCACTGATGGCTGCCGACAGTCTGCTTCTGCCGGTTCAATGCGAATACTACGCCATGGAAGGGCTGACCGATCTGCTTCGGACATTTACGGCGATCAAGCAGGAGTTCAACCCGGCGCTTCGTCTGGAGGGAATTGTGCTCACGATGGCAGATGCCCGCACCAACCTTTCCAAGGAAGTTGGCGAGGAGATTCGGCATCACTATGGGCGTCATGTTTTTGAGACGGCTATCCCAAGGAGTGTTCGGCTGAGTGAGGCACCGAGCCACGGGCAACCCATCGCGGTCTACGCTCCCGGATCAAGTGCGGCGCAGGCGTACCGCTCATTGGCTATGGAGGTAATCGCGCATGAAAAAGAAAGCGTTGGGTAGAGGCTTGTCCGCATTGTTGGACACACCCACTCCCAAGATCGAAACATCTGAAGAGGGCAGAGTACATCAACACAACGTACTTTGGCTGACACCCGATCGGATCGAATGCAATCGCAATCAGCCACGCAAGACGTTCGACCCGGAGAGTCTCGAAGAGATGGTTCAGTCCATCAAGACTCGGGGCATTCTGCAACCGCTGGTCGTTCGGCGTCATCCCGATGATACAAGCCGTTACGAACTCATTGCCGGAGAACGGCGCCTTCGCGCATCAAAAGTGGCGGGGCTGGAGACTGTTCCCGTGGTGGTGTGGGAAGCAACAGAAGAAGAAACGTTGGAGTTGGCGCTCATCGAGAATCTCCAGCGCGAAGATCTCAATCCTCTTGAGGAAGCCTCTGCCTATGCAAGACTGCAGGAACGTTTTGGCCTTACCCAGGAACAGGTTGCCCAGAAAGTGGGTAAACGCCGAAGTACCGTCGCCAATTCTCTGCGACTTCTGGAGTTGACATCGGACGAGCAGCGATGCCTTGCGAACGGCGAGATCACCGCAGGTCATGCCCGTGCACTCCTCTCAGTCAGTAACCCCATAAAGCGCACGGAACTTCTCAAGCAGATTGTCCGCGATGGCCTGAGCGTTCGACAAACCGAGGCGCTTGCCCAGTCACCTGGCAAGACTACAGCGCACCGCACCAAGGATAAAACATCGCCAAAACTGTCCCCCGATATGTTTGGCATTCAGGAAGCGCTGAGAGATGCTCTCGGAACCAAAGTCACGCTTGTCCCCAAACGTGGCAAGAAGGGCAAGGAGCGACCCGGGGGAAGGATCGTCATCGAGTACTACACAGACGATGACATCGAACGCATACTCAAGCAGGTGGGAGCCACCTACGAGTGACGACGAGCAAGGACACTGAATAGTGGATTCCGATTCGACTCACCATAGTTTTGAAGGGATGATCGGGAAGAGTCATCCGATCTCGGAAGTCTTCACGGTCATCCGCCGCGTTGCCCCAACGAGTGGTAGCGTGTTGATCTATGGCGAGAGCGGCACGGGCAAGGAGATGGTGGCCAAGGCGATCCATCAACTGAGTCCACGCAAGAAAGAACCTTTTCTTGCCTGCGATTGCAGTGCTCTGGCTCCTGCACTTCTGGAAAGTGAAATCTTCGGTCATGTCCGCGGTGCTTTTTCCGGTGCCATCGCGGACAAACCAGGCCTGTTTGAACTGGCTGACAAGGGAACGCTGTTCCTTGACGAGCTGGCAAATATCAGTTTGGAAACCCAGAGCAAACTGCTGCGTGTGCTGGAGTCACGGCATGTCAAGAGAGTCGGTGGCACTGAGGAAAGTCACGTTGATATCCGACTGATCTCGGCGACCAACAAAGATCTTGCCTGTCTTGTCGAGCAGGGGGCTTTCCGCAGCGATCTCTACTATCGGCTTCACGTGGTGCCCATCTATCTTCCTCCACTGCGCGAGAGAACTGGAGACATCCCGCGACTGGCAAACAGTTTTCTGGAGCGTGTTCGGCTTAGAAATCCCGTTCGTGCGAAGGAATTCTCTCCCGAAGTGCTGGAAATGATGCAGCGCTATCCGTGGCCTGGCAACATTCGGGAACTTCAGAATGTGGTGGAGTGTCTGGCTATACTCTGTGACAGCGATCGTATCGAAGTTGAGCACCTTCCGATGCCGTTTCACTCTGGAAATGCTTCGACGATGGCAGTTCCTGCAACTTGGGAGGAGATGAAGCCACTGCTCCATGAGGCGCGGGAACAAGCAGAGCGGGATATGATCCAACGCTTCCTGGAACAGGCGCTGCGTGCCTCTGGCAACAACATCAGTCTCGCTGCCCGCAAGACAGGACTTCATCGAACCACCTTCCACGCGTTGATGAAGAAGTGCGGAGTTGCCCACAAGAAATAGGCACTCTTGTGTCTACAAAACAGCAACAGTGTTGATACATTAACTACAGATTCACGCCCCTCCAGCGCCTGGAGATTCAGCCTTTGATCCATAACATCAACTATATCAGTGAAATGTAGCATTGTCTTTCTTAGTCGAGAAAGTGGCACAACGACTGCGACACATACAATAGAGTTTGGCTCTGCAAAACAGACAATGAGGTACAGAATTCATGAAGAGAGGTTCGGCAGTCAGTGTGTTCGTTGCGATGTTTGTCGGAGTGATGCTTGGTCAGGTCGCTCTGGCGCAGGCGGAGTTTCTGAACGCTTCCTATGATCCGACGAGAGAACTCTACCAGGAGTTTAACCAGGCTTTTGGTGCATACTGGAAGGAAAAGACTGGTGTCCAACTGACACTTCGACAGTCGCACGGTGGTTCCGGTTCGCAAGCTCGTGCCGTCATCGGTGGTCTCGAAGCTGACGTTGTCACCCTTGCCCTCGCCTATGACATTGATGCCATTGTTGAAAAGGCAAAACTGCTTCCGGAGAACTGGCAGACCTTGCTTCCCGACAACAGCTCACCCTATGTTTCCACAGTTGTCTTTCTGGTGCGCAAAGGAAACCCCAAGGGAATCAAAGACTGGGACGATTTGGTGAAACCTGGAATTGAGGTAATCACTCCCAACCCGAAGACCTCGGGCGGGGCGCGCTGGAACTACCTTGCCGCCTGGGGACACGCCTCAGAGAAGTTTGGCGGTGACAAAGAGAAAATCACCGACTTCATGAAGGCACTGTTCAAGAATGTTCCCGTGCTGGACTCAGCAGCTCGTGGCGCGACAACGACATTTGTGCAGCGCGGAATCGGCGATGTGTTTCTCGCTTGGGAGAACGAGGCGCTATTGGCCTTGCGTGAGATCGGCGTGGACAAAGTCGAACTGGTGATTCCGAGCGTCAGCATCCTGGCAGAACCGTCTGTCGCTATTGTCACTGAGAATGCCAAGAAGCATGGTACGACTGAGATTGCCGAAGCGTATCTTCGGTTCCTGTACTCAGAAACGGGACAGGATATTGCCGCTCGTCACTACTACAGACCCCGGCTTCAGTCGGTTGCCGATAAGTACAAGGAGCAGTTCCCCGACATCAAGATGTTCACAATTGACCAGACTTTCGGAGGATGGAAGAAAGCACAACAGGAACACTTTAGCGATGGGGGAACTTTTGACCAGATTTACCAGCCCGGCAGTTAGCGGTTCTTGTTTCATGGTTTTCGAAGCGGGACGGACACAGGAAGAATCAAATCCTGTGTCCGTCCTCAAGGATCTTTGGAGCGCTCGATGAGCAGGATCAAGAAGAACAGTGTCATCCCAGGATTCGGCTTGACGATGGGTCTGGCGATGACTTATCTGTGTCTCCTGGTTCTCATTCCCTTGTCTTTTCTCTTTGTGAAGACAGCAACGCTCGGCTGGCGGGAGATTGGACAGATAATCAGTTCGCCGCGCGTGATTGCTTCATTGCGACTGACCTTCCTCACATCCCTCATTGCGGCTGCTATCAACGCCATATTCGGACTGCTTGTTGCCTGGGTTCTGGTACGCTACGAAGTGTTTGGAAAGAGATTCATTGACGCCCTTGTGGATCTGCCTTTCGCACTGCCGACAGCAGTTGCCGGTATCTCATTGACCGCCATCTATTCGAAGAACGGCTGGATGGGAAGCCTGCTTGAACCGTTGGGCATCAAGGTGGCTTTCACGCCTCTGGGCATCACGGTTGCACTGACTTTCATTGGACTGCCGTTTGTCGTCAGAACCGTTCAACCAGTACTTCAGGATCTGGCGGCAGAAGTCGAAGAAGCATCCGCGTGCTTGGGTGCAACGCGCTGGCAAACGTTTTGGAAAGTCGTCTTCCCCTGTCTTCAACCCGCAGTTCTGACAGGGTTCACACTTGCATTCGCGCGAGCTCTGGGTGAATACGGTTCGGTGGTTTTTATCTCCGGAAACATGCCCATGAGAACAGAAATAGCACCGCTTCTCATCATAGCGAAACTGGAGCAGTTTGACTTCGCGGGCGCTGCCACGCTGGCAGCGATGATGTTGGTCGCATCCTTTGTGCTTCTATTGCTCATCAACATCATCCAGTGGAAGACTGCACAGCGCTTCAGCGAACAATGAGATCCGATCAAGGCAGGAAGACTTGAAGGACAGAAAGGCAAAGGACATCAGGATTCCTATCGCGCAGTCGGCAATAACAGAGCCGCCTGTGATTCGGTATGCACTGATTGCGGTGGCACTTTCTTTTCTTGTCTTCTTTCTCATCCTTCCGCTGGTAACCGTATTCTCACAGGCTCTTTCCAAGGGGTTGCGAGCTTATCTGGTCGTTTTTGCAGATTCGGACACGATCTCCGCCATTCGACTCACACTGATTACCGTGGCGGTTGCCGTGCCTCTAAACACGTTGTTCGGAATCATTGCCGCTTGGGCGATCGCCAAGTTCGAGTTTCGCGGGAAGATGGTCTTGATCACACTCATTGACCTTCCCTTCTCTGTCTCGCCGGTCATCTCGGGACTTGTCTTCATCCTCATATTCGGATCACAGGGGCTGCTCGGCCCCTGGCTTTCCGCACATCATCTCAAGATCGTCTACGCGGTACCAGGCATCGCATTGGTCACCACGTTTGTGACACTTCCTTTTGTCGCTCGGGAACTCATTCCCTTGATGCAAGAGCAAGGGACCGAAGAGGAAGAGGCCGCACTTGTTCTGGGTGCCACGGGACTGCAGACCTTTTTCCGTGTGACCCTGCCAAATATCAAATGGGGACTCTTGTACGGCGTCATCCTCTGCAACGCGCGAGCGATGGGTGAGTTCGGTGCCGTCTCGGTTGTGTCGGGACATATCCGGGGACTGACCAACACCGTTCCTCTGCATGTGGAGATTCTTTACAACGAGTACAACTTCGTCGGCGCTTTTGCAGTGGCTTCGCTGCTGGCTTTTTTGGCTTTGGTGACACTGGCTCTGAAGTCGGTCGTCGAGTGGAAGTCAGAACGAAGTGGACGGCGCATGACAGGAGTTCGAGAGGAAGCAACCGATGGGCATTGAAGTTCGCAACATCACAAAGAGATTTGGTGAGTTCACTGCATTGGATAACGTAAGCCTCCGGGTACCCAAGGGCGATCTGGTCGCTCTGCTGGGTCCGTCAGGTTGTGGGAAGACCACGTTGTTGCGAATTATCGCCGGACTGGAGAACGCTGACGAAGGCCGTGTGCTGTTCGATGGTGAAGACGCAACACATCACCGCGTTCAAGAGCGTCGAGTCGGTTTTGTATTTCAGCACTACGCCCTGTTTCGACACATGACCGTGTTTGAGAATGTGGCCTTTGGTCTCAGAGTCAAGCCCAAAAGATTCCGACCCTCGGAGCAGGAGATCAAAGACCGCGTGCAGGAACTCTTGGGGCTGGTTCATCTCGAATGGCTTGCGGATCAGTATCCTTCACAGTTGTCCGGTGGACAGCGACAGCGTGTGGCATTGTCACGCGCTTTGGCGGTCGAGCCAAAGGTGCTTCTTCTGGATGAACCCTTCGGCGCGTTGGATGCCCAGGTTCGAAAGAGCCTTCGGCGTTGGTTGCGACGTTTGCATGATGAGATCCACGTCACCAGTGTCTTCGTCACGCATGACCAGGAAGAGGCGCTCGAGGTCGCCGACCGAGTTGTGATCATGAAGGACGGCACCGTGGTACAGAGTGGAACGCCGGTCGAAGTCTATGAACAACCGGCAACGGCTTTTGTCTACAAATTCCTTGGCAATGTCAATCACTTCCCCGGCACGATCTCGGAGGGAAAGGCGCACGTCGGGAATATGGCTTTCGATCTCCCAGCAGAGGCACAAGGACAGACAGCAAGCATCTATGTCAGACCGCACGAGATGATCCTCGATCACTCGCCCTTCGGAGACAGATGCTTTCGAGCCTCAGTTCGGCACATCAATCCAGCGGGCCCCTATGTCAAGGTGGAGCTGATCACCGACTGGGGAGAATCGGTGGATGTCGAGATTTCGCGTGAGGAATACCAGCGTTTGAATCTTACCCGAGACGCTGAGGTCTACGCCTCTCCAAGAGAAACCAAGATATACCTCGAACAAGGGTGACAATTAGCGAGTGGGCATCAGCGGTTTCAGAACCGAACTGCGGGACAGTTCAACTCCAAGCAAAAATCGGGGCAGAGCGCCAGCCATCGCCGAGATACCAAGGCATTCAGAATGCATTCACGCTTGGTAATGCCGAATATCCATCGGGACATTCATCTTTCTCAACTGCTGAGCGGGAATTCGGTAATCCCAAGGGACTCTGACACAGTTGGAAACCTGTCAGTTGTCTTTGTCCCCTTTCGTCTATTGTGAGAAGACCAGGATTCTCTAAGGTGTCGCGTCTTGAGGGGTACCGGATGTGGATGGCGCCAATTCCTTGCCATCTATCGAGGCACGCTCCTCTTCAATGGCCTTCAGTTGTTCCTCGACATATTTCTGTTCCTCTGCAAGAAACTTCTTTCGAGGAATGCCAACGGTCACAATATCCTTTACCGCACCACCCGTCTGTGCCAATGCATTTTGACCTTTGAGCGTCGCTAGGTAGCGTTCTGACATGGTGCGAAGGCGCTCATAGGTCTGCTCCTGTAGCGCACGGGTGCGGCGCAGTTCCTGACGCAGTTGCTCATTGGTCATTTTCTCTTCGGCGTAATCCTTCTGCTGAAGGGTCAGCGTCTTGTCAATGCCCTGCTGGATATTTGTGTCCGCTGCTCTACCCTCTTCATAGGAACGACGAAGCAGCAGTTCATTGGTTCTCAGTGCCTCACGCAGTTCGGCGTTTTCCGCCCTTGTCTGAGTCATCAGGTCCGTCAGACGTTTCTTGAGTTCCTCTTTAACCTCACCAAAAGCCTTCTTCTGCCCCCCCATCTCGTCGGCCAGTTTGTCGAATGCCGGCGTCAGGACAAGGCCGAGTTCTGTGGAGACTCTCTTGGCAAGTTCCTGCCGGCTGGTGTCAACGATATAGTCTTCATTGGGGAGAATCTGCTTCTGGTTTTCATCCAGACGATCCACCGCGGCTTTCAGTTCCTTCGCAATCCCTTGCAGTTCATTTTTCTGCTCGTCAGCCGTGCCCTTGATCTGTGCGATCGCATCCTCTACGGACTTGTTGAATGCCATCATTCGAGAACCGCCAAGAATCCCAACCGTTGCAGCCACGGACACCAGGGCAACAACAATTCCAACAACAACGGCCTCTTTATGCCCACCAGACCGAGCGCTCTCACCGACTTCCATCTGCAGAAACCTCCTGGACTCATTGTCCCTGTATGTTCATCTCATCATGAGATGATCTGTATCATGATGGCTATATCCCTTCAGTGTTGATTTGTCAAGATCACCAAACGTCAGTTGCCGGAGAGGTGGGTTTGACAAGTTTCGACCGTCTTGGGTAGAGTAAAACCGGTTGACAGCCGATTGCTATCCGAGGAGGCATTCTCTGATGAGTGTCACAGGAAGAGTTGCGCGAATTCTGGATGAGAACAGTCTCGTGCTCAACGTGGGGGAGCAGGAAGGTGTCCAGAAGGGAATGAAGTTTGTAGTTTACGAACCGGGAGAGGAGATTAAGGATCCTGTCACGGGAGCATCCCTGGGTGCGCTGGAGATTGTCAAGGCCGAGGTCGTCGCCGTTCATGTCCAAGAGCATTTGACTCTGGCAAAGTCTCTCCTTGTCCAGCAGGAAGAGTCCAGCCCGACAGTTCTGAGCGCGCGACTTCAGGACACACACTCCACTGTTCGTTCCGGACCGATGCATCAGAAACTCTATGTCCGGATGAGTGACATCTCCGGTGTTGCTCAAGTGAAGCCTGTTGCAGTCGGCGACTGTGTCCGAAGTGTTGCCGGGTAGTAACGAAAGGGGACAGGAAAATGCTGTCAGGTGCCCTGACTCTCATGGTTTCTCTGTCGCTGTTTCTGCCTTTTCGGCACAAGGATGTTCAGCCGACACAACCCACGCTCTACCCCAGCCCTCAGAAGGTATGGCTGCATGATCCACCGAGACCCCTTGGCAAACTCATCTACCTTCGACACACCACCGGCAGCGTGACAACCGTTGGGTATTTCTCAACCCTTCTCAAGCAACAGACTCTCGGGTCTATCGAGATTCAGGTTCACGCTGCCAATCAAAGGCCTCAGGGCAAACCCGACACCGAGTTCTATCTGATTCGGCCTAACGAGGCGGGAGAGAATCTTCAGGAGTTCTTCACGCCTTTCCTGGGAGCAGAAACCTGGGGACAGATTCCTGAAGAAGGCTTCCTGATCGTTTCCGGACTGCAGGACTATGAGAACTTCGTGTTTCTGGTCTCCAAATCAGAGAGAGGTTTTCGATACGCATCCCAGGCAGTCGTTGATTTGATGCTCCGGCTGGGTGATCGTTTTCATCTCCCCCGTGGCTTTGTCCTGGACTATCCGGATTTCGGCAAGCGCGGAGTCATCGAGGCTTTCTCCGGTCCGCAATGGTCTGAGAGCAGCCGCCTGGACGTCATCCGTTTCATGGCACGGATGCGGATGAACACATATATCTATGCTCCGGCGGGTGACGAGCATATCAACGCTAAATGGTTTGAGCCCTATCCGGAAGAACACCGAAAGAGGCTGGGAACACTTGTCAACGTTGCCGAAGAGAATCGGGTGGAATTTGTCTTCGGAGTGCGACCAGGACCGATGATTCGCTATGCACGAGTGGAGGACTGCAATCTGCTTTGTGACAAGTACCGAACTGCCGTCGAAATGGGAGTCACGCATTTTGCCCTCATCTTTGATCAAACGGTTCAGGAACTCGGGCATGCAGAGGACAAGAACACATACCGAAGCCTTGCCGAAGCACACGCCGATCTGGCAAACAAAGTGCTCGCTTTCCTCAGGCAGCAGTTTCAGGGAGCGGAACTCATCGTCTGTCCTGCGAGTGCAAACCAGAGTGCTCCCTCGCCCTACCATATTGTACTGGGCAGTAACTTGGATCCTGCAATCTCCCTTTTCTGGATGGGAGGTGTGGATCCGACTGGCACATGGGATAACTATCAAATCCGTGCATCCGATGCCAAGCGTATGAAATCGGCTGTCAATCGTCCTCTGTTCGTCTGGGACAATTTCCCGTCCAATGAGCTGGCTCGTAACAGACTTCACATGGGTCCGGTCAGTGGAAGATCGCCGGAACTCAGCACCGAAGTCTTGGGGTTTGTCGCCAATCCCATGAACGAAGCCATGGCTTCGACGGTACCCTTGGCGACCATCGCCGATTTCCTTTGGAACAGTTTCGACTACAGTTCAGAAGTCTCCTTCCGTAGAGCCTGCAACTGGGTTGGCGGTTCTCTTGCGGGAGAGGATCTGCATTTCTTTGCGCTCCAGTGTCAAAACTCCTTTCTCTGGAATCCCGCCTCTTCAGAAGTCAGTCACCAAAAGGAAGTTCTCAAGATGCTTCAGGCAGTCGGTCAGGATGCGCTTTTCGATCCGACTCCCCTGTCCGACCTTTGGCGGCAGTATCAGATGGTCGGCGACAACCTGTCTTGGAAACTCCAGGACAAAGGCCTTTACAAAGAGATCGAGCCTTATTTGCAGCTGCTCAGACTGTATGGAGAAACAGGACCCGTCTGTATCAAACTGCTGCAGCTCGCTTCAAGTCGGGAGTCCGCCTCAGCGAATCGAGAACTGTGGGAGAATTTTCTGCTCTTGTCTGAAAAACGTAACAACAGCGCTCGCTTCGGCAGAACCATCGGTGGTTCTTCCATGTCGGCGCTCATTCAGGAAGCGTTTCTCTCCGGTATCAGAGCCTTGGGGGCGGAGTTGCCCAAAGTGCAGGCAAACCTCGAAGCCTACATTGACTTCACGATTGATCGAGCGCTGGACAATGATCGGCAGACTTTCTTCTGGAGCAATCGAACTCTGCGGGACGGGGACTACGTGACACTCGAACTGCCCAGGGCTTCGGTGGTAGAGAAAGTCGAGATACTCCAAGGCGAGCCAAGCAGACCGGATGATTTTGTCCAGCAGGGAGTCTTGGAAGGTTCCTTGGACGGTCTCAAGTGGCTTCAACTGGCTTCTCTGGCTCAGCCGGAGGAAACCGTCCGTCTTGAAGCCAAAGCCCTGTCATTCCTCAGAATTCGATGCACTGCCGACCAGGACAAGCGACTGCTTCTGAGGGAATTCCGAGTCTACTCAGGTTCTCCGATCGAGATTGCCATGAAGCCGACAAAACTGCTTGCGGGAAGTCTCGCCAGTCTGGTCAACGGTAATCTTTTGGATAGCTGTTCGCTGCTTTCGGGACTGGAGAAAGGAACCAGCCTGGAGATTGATCTGGTACAAACCAAGGAGATCAGTTCGATCCTTGTCTATCAGGATCGTGAGAAATACTACGTCGGGTTTCGAATCGAGAGTTCTGCAGATGGTCAGAACTGGTCCTCGCATTCAACTGATCAAGGGGCTGTCACACAGGCTCGCTTCGCACCGAGAAAAGTTCGGTACGTTCGTGTGACTGCGACTCGGGATCAGCGCTCGCCAGTGAAGATTCATGAAATCATCTTCCGAAGTCCCAAGGGAAAACCCGAGACTGGAGCCCCAACTCGTGAACGATGAGATGAAGGTTGTCTATCAGGGCAAAATCACAGATGTGGACTTCGTCCGTATGCTTCTCGAAGATGAAGGGATCGAAACAGTCCTGACCAATGAGGGGTTCTCCTTTTATCTCGACAGCGCCTGCCCTGGAGTGCCACCAGGCGTGGCAGTCCGGGACACCGATGCCGAGCGGGCAACCGAAATCGTGGCGGACTTTGTGTCAAAGCAAAGGCAGCCACCGAAAGAAGAGGAATGAACGCTCAGGAGGTTTCCAAAGATGCGTCTGAGGATGATGATCGTTGGTTTGGTGCTTCTTATCACAACAGGATGCTTTGCGGAGGTGAGAGATAACATGTTCAGTGAACGGTTCGAGAGAAGGCAGGGCGCGCTGTGTCGTGGTTTTCGGGACTCCAAGGAAATGGCGCTTGTGTTCACCGGTGGTGAATTCGGTGAAGGTCTGGAGACGATTCTGAATGAGCTGAAAAGTCGTAATCTGAAAGGGGCTTTCTTCTTCACAGGCGCATTCTTCAAGATCGACGCACATCAGCCACTGATTCGTCGGTTGGTCGCAGAAGGCCATTATCTGGGACCCCACAGTGAAGAACACCTTTTGCTCGCCAGCTGGGAAGAAGACAAGACCCTGGTGACCCGAGAGCAGTTCATCGAAGATCTGGACCGCAACGTCGCTCGCTGTGTCGAATATGGTTTCAAAAGGGAGGATATCCGTTACTGGATTCCACCCTATGAGCAGACGAATGAGGAAGTCAGCCGATGGAGTCAGGAACACGGACTCACCATGATCAACTTCACACGGGGCACTCTGAGTCACACGGACTATGCTCCTGAAGACGACAAGCATTTTCGACCGACCGAAGTGGTGATTCAGAGCATCAAAGACTACCCCAGCAAAGATCCGGACGGCTTCAACGGATTCCTGCTTCTGACGCACGTCGGCGCAGGTGCCCGAAAAGACAAACTGCATCCGCATTTCGGCAGCATTGTGGACTACCTGCTAGGTCGAGGACAGATCATCGTCCGAGTAGATGAACTCCTGGACAAGGGACGAGGCGTTCAGTAAGAAGCGGGGTGCACGTGACTTTCGCGTGCAGGTCTTACCACAGCCAGCTTCCGTTGCAGCACAATCCCATCGTTTCGTGTCAGGGATTTGTGACGCAGGCTGCAACGTACTCAATCTGCTCGGCACTCAGTTCCGGATACATGGGCAGCGAGAGAACCTCTTTGCAGACTGACTCTGTTACGGGCAGTGAGAACTGCTGCTTGGAGTAGTTGCGAAAGGCCACCTGCTCATGGATCCCGATCGGATAGTGAATCGCCACACCGATCTGCTTGCCGATCAGTTTCTCCCTGAGTGCCTCGCGCTGGGGCGTTCGGATGACGTAGAGGTGATAGACAGACTCCCCTCGGGGATCTATGAATGGAGTCACAACACCCGCGTTTGCAAGAAGCTCGTTGTAGCGTCCGGCATGAGCTCTTCTCAACTGATTCCACTTGTCAAGACTTCGCAGCTTGATGCGAAGAACGGCTGCCTGCAGTTCATCAAGACGTGCGTTGAAGCCGATGTAGTCGTGCTCGTACTTTCGCGGCGATCCATGGTCACGCAACAGCCGCACATTCGAATTGATCTCAGCATCGTTGGTGGTCACAAACCCTCCCTCGCCATACCCGCCAAGATTCTTGGAGAAGTAGAAACTGAAGCAGCCGGCATCGCCGATAGAACCGGCTTTGCGCCCTTTGTAGGTCGCCCCGTGCGCCTGACAGGCATCCTCGATGACCTTCAGTCCACGCTTTCGGGCAATGTCCATGATCGGATCCATGTCCACCATCTGACCGTAGATATGCACGGGAATGATGGCTTTGGTCTTCGGGGTGATCGCCCTCTCCACGAGACTTGGATCCATGAGGTACGTCTTCGGATCTATGTCCACAAAGACCGGAATCGCACCAACATAGGCAATGGCCTCGAAGGTTGCGATAAACGTGTAGGCTGTCGTGATGACTTCATCTCCCGGTTTGACACCGCAGGCCAGAAGCGCCAGATGCAGTGCATCCGTTCCAGAACCCACACCAATACCATGCGCACAGTCGCAGTACTCTGCGAACTCCTTCTCCAACGCCTGTACGTTCTTTCCAAGAAAGAGATACATGCTCTCAAAGATGGACTCGAACTCTTTGAGAACTTCTTCTTTGATTGGCTGAAACTGGGCTTTCAGATCGATCAGGGGAACGGGTTTTCCACCCGGTAGGGACTTGGGATCAATGGACACCTAAGAGCCTCCTCAATTCTGCTCCCATGCGGCAGATGCCGCCACGGAGAGACTTCATTGACGGAAACAATAGCAGTCTGAGGTGATCGGTGCAACAAAGTCTGGAACTCGGGACATGAGGATAGACAGAGTTCAACTTACTTGCGTCGGGCAGACTCTATTAGAGCAAAGGTATTCGGGAAGACATCTTCCGAGACGTGTTCGATCGGTGTCTTCCCCTCATCGTCTTTCGCGTGAACGTCCATCCCCTTTCGGATCAGGATGCGGATTGTCTTGCAATAATCCCAGTTGCGATTTCTTGGTACATCCGGATCCCAATGCTCACCAATGACTGCAAGGTGAAGTGCATTGCGGCCGCTCTTGTCCTTTTGGGCTATTTCCGCACCGTGAGCGATCAAGAGGTCAACCATCTCCCAGAGCCCCTCGTGTGCCGCGATATGCAATGGCGTATAGCCGCCTTCATCTGTGGCATTCACGTCCAACCCGCTATTGATAAGTTTCTTGGCAATCTTGATGTTGCCACCCTCTGCCGCCGAATGCAGGCTCGTTCTTCCATTGCAGTCAACAGAGTGAGCGTCGGCGCCCTTGTCCAGTAAGAGACTGAAGGCCTCCCAAGAGCCGAATGAAGCCGCTGCATGAATCGGTGTCTCACCGCGGGCGTTCCGGTGTTCAATATTTGCCCCGCTCTCTATCAAAAGACGGACCAATTCAGACTGGGGCTTGCCCAACTTAACCCAGAGATCGAGGAGACTATCGCCTTCTCGGTCAATGGCGTTGACATCTGCCCCTGCGGCAATGAGATAACTGGCACTTGTGACATCCTGAACCCATCTAAGGGGTGCTCCATAGAAATCAGATGTGGCATCTACAACTGCACCATGTTCCAGAAGTACCCGTACGCAGTCAGAGGAACGCGACAAGACAGCGATATGCAGAAGTGTGGTGGTTCCCTTGCCTCGCAGATTTGGATCCCCATCTTGTGCCAACCATTGGCGTAGCGAGAGCGCATCATTAGCTTTTACGACTACAAAGGGATCAATCTCGGTAACCGGAGTCTCCGCCCAGACCGAGCCAATGCCGATCACAATGAGAAACAGAACGGCAGACAGTCTTTTTGCTTTTGCCATCGCTTCAAGGCCTCCTGCATATCCGTATAGAGCTGCAGAGCACAATTCTGTCCGGAACTTCCTAAATGTAGCCTATAGAAGCCACCTTTTCAATCCCAAGTCTTGGCAACAAATGAGGGATATCCCAAGACCGGATGTTGTGTCATTTGTACACCAGATCTTCTTGAAAGCAGCAAAGTAAACCGCTGACGTGGTTTGACTATGTTACTGATAAACATATACGATACGTCATCAGATATAATGTGTTTGTCAACGGAGTGAATCATCATGTCCATTTGGAAGAGAACGACGTCCCTTTCGGGCCAATGTTCGACAGAGCCCTTCGAAATGTGGGAGTCCCCTGATAAATCGCGCAAGACCTTCACCGTGCATGCAACCTACGGTAAGCCGATTGACATTTTGTCGCTGAAACTCGATGTGCTGGAGGATTTTCGTGCGCAGGTGGAGCATGTCAAGAAGACTCGCAGCGCCCTCTTCTCTTCCCCGGAGATTGAAATCGTTCAGGCGTGTCCAATCTGCAATGCACCGGCAGAGCAAAGCCGGTTCAGTGTCCAGATCTATAATGCGCGCTATCATGAATGTCTGTCTTGCACACATCGGTTTGTCATCAACCGACCTGGGCAGAGGGCCTTAGACCGCTTCTACTCTGAGGATGCTCCTATCGCATCCACCTACACCGACAGACGCACTAGTGAGACTCGCGTGAAGCAGGTCGCCACACCCAAGGCACAGTGGGCTCTGGCGGAGTTCGAGCGCGTCCACGGCACAAAACCTGAACGCATTCTCGATGTCGGTGCCGGTGGCGGACACTTTGTCTATGCCTGTCACCTTCTCGGACTGAACGCGGACGGGATTGAACTGAGCGAGTCCAGCAGGGATTATTGTAAGAGGCATTTTGAGATCGATCTTCGTGCCGAGGATTTTCTGAGCAACGATCTGTCGCTGCCGGAATATGATCTAATCACATTTTGGGGAGTGATTGAGCATGTCGCCGAACCGGTGCAATTCCTCAATGCTGCCCGCAAGCACTTGTCACAACACAAGGGAATGGTCATCGCAGAAGTGCCACGCTGGGAGTGCCTTGGAACTGCGATACAAAGTCAGTGGAACGATTCATTGGTTCGCCATCTGAATCCGATGGGTCACATTCATATCTTCAGCGACAACTCTCTCGCCACGGCCTTTGCAAATGCCTCATTGGCTCCTGCCGCAGTCTGGTACTTCGGTATGGATGCCTATGAATGGGCAACGCAGATGTCTTACCACCTGGATGACCCATCCGTTGTGGAGAAGATCAAGGAGCTCATTCCGGGTGTGCAGCAATCCCTGGACAGTGCCCGATTCTCTGATGAGGTTGTGCTGGCAGCCATTCCATAGAGCAGCAAGGGGCTGCGACCTTGACTCAGATTGGCACAGAAGGTACGCTTGTTCATGTGGGTTTGCACTGACAAGCCTGTAGTTGGCAACGGAGATGATCTTTGTCCGTTGTGCGGTAAGGAGACGACCAAACATGGATGTGCTTCAGAAGAATCTCGCAGCTTTGGATCAGACCAATCCGGCGCTTGCGGCAGAACTGTTGCATCTTGAGCAAAAGGATGTTTCACCGGCAGGATTTACGCTCTCTGCGGTGGAGACTCCATCAGGTCTTTTCAGCTTGGCAGCCGACAATGAGCAAGGTAGCCGTATCCTGCTGCACAGCGCACGGGATCCAAAGCGCGAAGCATCGCGGATGATCCAGTCACTGGCTCCTGAACCTGGGGACAGTTTCGTCGTCTTTGGCATTGGCATGGGGCACCATCTGTTGGAACTATTCAGAGCCGTTGAAAGTCAGATGGGTTTCTGCCTTGTGATTGAGCGCAGCCCTCAAATTCTGCGAAAGGCTCTGGAGCACAGCGATCTGTCTCATCTTCTCAGCGACGCCCGGCTGAGTATCGTCTGTGGTGATGCGCTCACAGAATTCTCCGTTGCTCTTCGGGAGAGAATTCTAAAAGCGTTGTTGGGTGGCGTCAGATTGATCGATCATCGCCCGTCCATCTCACTGTATCCGGAGTTCTATCAGGATGCCACTCAACGAGTCATTGATATGGTGCTGCAAGGACGTTCGGATGTTCAGACTGCACTCCTGAAGGGCACTGAGTTTCAGCGTAACGTGATTCTGAATCTCCCTGATTCTGTGCATGCAACAGGCGTGGCGAATTTCGAGGGGAAATTCACAGGATGTCCCGCGGTGGTCGTTGCGGCAGGCCCATCCTTGGACAAGAACATCGAACTACTGAGGCAAGTGCAGGACTCCGCGTTGATCATTACCGTGAACACCTCCTTCCAGACTTTGCGGGAGCGAGGCATCACTCCTCACATCGTCACGACGATCGATCCCTCGGAGACGACACTGAAGCACTTCAACCGAACGGATGTTGTGAACGACTCGATTCTGGCGTTCGACTCCGAGTGTTACTCCAAGGTTCAGTCCAAGTTTGCGGGACAGAAAATGTTTGTCGGGATCAAAGGACTGAGAATTGTTCAGTGGCTGGAACAGACGTTGGGGCAGATTGGTTTTCTGGAGAAGGGAAACACGGTGGCGCACACGTCATTCTACCTGGCGCGAATGATGGGGTGCGATCCGATCATTCTGGTCGGTTTGGATTTGGCTCTTCCCCCCGAAGAAGGGCCAACGCACGTCGCCGGTGCTTCTTTGCGCGGCAGATACCGCAAGGATCCAAACGATCGCAACCATGTGATCATTTCAGACCCTCATGATCCAAGCAAACTTCAGAGGCGAAAGGTCTTCTGGGTTCCAGGCATCACTGCACCCGAAGTCCCCAGTCTGGACATTCTTTATGTCTACCTGCGGCAATTCGAGCGCGAGTTCCATCAGACCAAACAGACTGTCATAGACGCAACAGAAGGTGGCGCCAGCAAGCAGGGCACCCAGATCATGACGCTCGCCGATGCCATCGCTCAGTACTGCCAGAGTCGTCAACCGATCAGAGAGAAGTTGGAAGGGTGTCTCAAGCCCAGCCCATCCACAGAGCAGATACAGATGATTGTTCAGGGGCTTCGAACTGCACAAGCGCAGCTCGATACTGCAAGGGAGTCCGCTCAGCGTGGGTATCGTCTGTCGGTTTCACTTGAGGAGTTCTTCCAGGGCGAACGCAGCAGCGCCAAGCAGGCCGAGCGACAGATGAAGGAAATGAATACACTGCTGGATCAGATGGGCACCTACCATCTGGCTCTCGCGTTTCTTCAACGCTATATCGCCGGAGTGCATTTCCTGTTCTCGCAGCGCCTCAAGAGAGCCTCAACGCCCGAGCAGCAGAAGGAGCGTGCCATCGAGTTCGTCAAACGTCGCAAACTGCTCTTTGACGCAATTCGGATTTGTTCGAGCGAGGCGATTTCTTTGATCGAGGAGATTATCCCCAGGTTTTCGTGAAGAGCGGAGAAGACGCTACGTGCGCTCCTGACCGTTGCCGAAGACGATGAATTTCTGTGTGGTCAGTTCCTCCAAACCCATGGGGCCTCGAGCATGGAGTTTGTCCGTGCTGATTCCGATTTCCGCCCCCAGGCCGTACTGAAACCCATCCGAAAAACGGGTGGAGACATTTACCATGACGGACGATGAATCCACCTGTTGCACGAACCGGTGTGCTGTTTCCCAGTCCCGCGTCACGATGGTGTCCGTATGATGCGATCCGTATTTCTCGATGTGGGCAACCGCTTCATCAAAATCTCGAACGACACGAATGGAAAGGATGAGATCAAGGTACTCCGTGGACCAATCCTCTTCGGTAGCTGATTTGACTTGCGGGCAGATGCTCCGTGTCTCTTCGCACCCAAGCATCTGGACACCCGCTTGAGTCAAGGCGTCACAGACCTTTGGCAGAAACTCCGCAGCAACTTCTCGATGAACCAGAAGCGTCTCCAAAGCGTTACACGTTCCTGGCCGTTGAACCTTGGCGTTCACAGTCAGCCGCAGCGCCATTTCCAGATCGGCCGCTCTGTCTACAAAGAGATGACAGATACCTTCATAGTGCTTGATGACCGGAATAGTGGAGTTCTCCATCACATTTCGGATGAGACTCTTGCCACCGCGTGGGATGACAACGTCCACATAGGCATCCATCTTCAGAAGCGCTTGAACTGCATCACGTTCAGTCGTTCCCAGCGAGGAAACGACTTCGGCCGGAACACCCTTGGCAACGCACGCTCTCCTGAAGACTGAGATCAATGCTTCGTTGGAATGAGCCGCTTCGGAACCCCCACGCAAAACAGAGACGTTGCCAGACTTGAAACACAAAGACGCAGCGTCAATGGTAACATTGGGACGCGACTCGTAGATGATTGCAATAACACCCAGTGGAACGCGCATCCTTCCGACCTGCATTCCGTTGGGTCTGCGCCACATTCGTGTCACTTCACCGACAGGATCGGGCAGGGCAACAATTTCCTCAACGCCCGTGGCCATTTCCTCAATTCGCTTCGGGGTGAGTTCCAGGCGCTCCAAGAGCGCCGGTGAAAGCCCCTTGCTTCTGCCAAACTCGAGATCCTTTCGATTCTCCTGTTGGATGAAGTCGCCACGAGAACGAATCTGCCTCGCCACCTCAAGAAGCACGCCGCTCTTTGTGGCAGAGCCAAGCTGACGCATCACAACACAGCAGGCTTTCGCCTGTTGAACAATCGCGCTGACCTGTTGATTGCAGTCCATGAGTATGCGTGTCAGTCCTTCCGAACGGGCAGAATCCTCTTGGGTGGTTTGGTCTTGGCAACGATCTTGGTTGCGCTTACTTCGACCAACTCCATGGAGATACCTGGCAAATGAATCATCGTGTTGGCCAGCCCAGCGGAATCGTCGCGAACGGTGACACTTAGCACGGCAGTGTCATCCACCAGTTTCACCCGTCTGGCAGAATTCACCCAACTGAGCGACCGCAGTTCACGAAGCAGCTTGTGGCAACTCGCATAGTTTACTTCAGACAGATCGATCTGTATGGTGTTACCCTTCCAGTATCGTTCACGCCATGCGGTGCGAACACGTGGGAAAAGTGTCCTGGCAATGAAATCCGCCGCATTGCTGAAACCGTCGGCAGCCGCGACGCTCAGAGTTTCTGCTTCTGATTTTCCGGAGAACTCCTCTGAATCGGAGATCTTCCGAGTCCGCAAATCGAACACACGGGCTGTGAGCGTAGTATCACAGGGGTAAAGTGTCTTGGTCAGAAGCACCGACTTTTCCTGAGCAAGTCCGCTACCCTTCACCAACAAGACATAGTCAACAGCAAATTCCTTGCCAACTTCGAAAGCCCAATCCTCTTGCTCTGTGCCTTCGGATCGTGTTCCATGGAGGGTGCTTCGAATCTCCTCAGAGTCAAGAAGTTTGAAAGCGTTTGCCGCCAACTCCCTCACAAAGATCTCACGGGCAGCCGTGGCATCAAACACAACCCCGTCCACTTCGCAATCCAGTGCGAATATGACCGTAGCGACAGGCTCGCTCTCACCCAGAAGACCAACCTCATCCAGTTTGTTTTCAAGGGCGCCCATGTCCACGTGATACCTGGCTCCAACAATAGAACTGCCGATGTCGTCAATGTTGGACAGATCCCGATCACGTCGGAACGTAAAAGTAATCTCAGAGGTCGCCGTATACTGCTCGGCATGGTAGAGAATCGCGTCGAGAAGAGCCTGACGATTCGCTTCTATTCTACTACGTGGAATGAGCAGACCCAAGGCCTGTTCAACGGCGGTCTGTTGCGCACGTGAAACCGCCAGTTTGTACGATTCGTCGTTGACCCCCTCGGCTTCCGCTTCCACCGAAATCAGTCTGAATGCCCTGCCGTCGCATTGGGATACAAACGGACTGGCGAGCAGGAAAACGATCCCCCAGACAAACAGAGCCGTCCATCTTCCGGCTTCAGCATCCCTTGTTTCTTTCAGAACCGACAAACGCATTTGCGGTCTCCTTTCCTGTCCTACGGTACAAAACCAGAAACCATTATTGTGAAGAGTGGCGATGCAAGTCAACCTGAAACCGACTGGCACCCGCTCACGCCTTGCACAAATTTCCGCACAATGAATTCAGGCTGCGTGATCGCCTTACCAACTACAACGGCATAGGCTCCCATCTGCATCGCCTGACGCACCAGCTCCGGAGTCGTATACCTGCCTTCAGCTATGACAGGCAGGTTGACATTGGCAATCAGTTGCTGCAAAAGATTCAGATCAGGGGCTCCGTGCTCCATCCTCTGTCCACCGGTGAATCCAGCCAGCGTCGTTGCGATGATATCCACTCCAAGTTCTGCAGCCCGACAGCCCTCTTCATAGGTCGAAATATCGGCCATCAAGGGAGTGTTCAGAGCCTTCAACTGCCGCACCAATTCCGCCAGCGTCAAACTCTTTGGCCTCTTCCTCGATGTTGCGTCGAAAGCGATCACTTCGGCTCCAGCACTCCGGATCACCTGTGCCGATTCAAAGGTGGGCGTGATGTAGACCTCGCAGCCCGGATCATAGATGCGCCAGATACCGATCACCGGAAGTGCAGTCACCGCTTTGATCGCTGCAATGTCTGCCGGACCATTGGCTCGAATCGCAACCGCCCCACCCTTCTGCGCCGCCACTGCCATCGCCTGCATGAAATGTGATCCATGCAGCGCGTCACCCGGATTGGACTGACAAGAAACGACAAGTCCCTTCGGAAATGGGAGCATGGCCTGCTCAGCCTCTTTGAAACTTGTCCTTAATACTGGAACTCCCACCACCATGGGAGCGGAATCTGCTGTCGGTCATGGTTGACTTCGGCGCTTGGCTTTCACTTGGTTTGGTGGTCTCTTTGGATTCGGAAGACGGAGAGGCACCTCCTGTCAGTCGGGCTTGACACGCCCTGCAGAGGGTTCCGGAAAGAACCGGTGCTCCGCAGGAACTGCATGTCAGACGTACTGAAGAACCCGCAGAGATGATCAGCCTCTTCTCTCGGATGAACTTCATGATGAGTGCCTTGTCCACATCGAGAGCCTCAACCACTTCATCCAGCGATTCTTTGGGATGGTCCCGAAGATAGTGCTGGACTTGAGTCAGAATCTCCTCCTCCTCCTTGAGACACTCCGGACAGATAGGCCATTTCAGGCTCATGAACAGCTTGTTGCATTTGCGACAGTTGATAAGTGCCATGGTTGATAGTGGTGAGGCCGGCGGGTCCGCCGGCCTCGATATCCTTTCTCAAAGTGTCGTCCCGTCCGCAGCGGATCTGCTTAGGGAAGCGACATCTCGATGATCCGCCAAATCCCCAAGGCTTCTCGCTTGAAGATCCAAGACTCCTGCTCGAGAACCTCTTCGCCGGTTCCACTATAGTAGGATATCTTCACATCCTTGACTGTGTCAAACATATTGAACGGATCATTGTCCTCGAACAGGGTGAACTTGTAACTGTAGCCAGCGCTGAGTGTCATTGTGGAGCTCTCATAGCCACCATTCCTAAAG